>QIJM01000621.1 GCA_003232445.1 Paraglaciecola arctica | reverse complement strand
GAAATTAAAAAAATATTGCTTAACCAAGCTCTGCAATCCTTTTTTGATCTACGTGATGTACCGGGGCTGCGTAAAAAGCCATCTACCTCAGAATTGTTAGATTGGTTGAAATTATTGGTAGCAGAAGATATTCCGGCCGAAGCGTTACAAAACAAAGACGGCAAACAAAGTATTCCGCCGCTCTATGGTGCTTTGTTGAAAAATGAGCAAGATATTCATCTATTCGAAAAACTGGTCTTTATGGCGCGTCGTTAATGTTAGTTGATTTCTATTTTAAACTCAGAGAATACCGCCTGTCAGTGAGTCTAAGAGAGCTTCTGGACTTACTTAACGCGTTAGAAAAAGGTGTGGTGTTTGCCAGTATTGACGATTTTTATTTCTTAGCAAAAATGACTATGGTCAAAGATGAAAGTCAGTTTGATAAGTTTGACCGAGCCTTCGCTGATTATTTTGAAGGGGTGCAAAGCATAGACTTATTCGGTAAAGATATCCCAGAAGAATGGTTGAAAAATGCATTAGAACGGCATTTCAGTGAAGAAGAAAAAGCCCAGATTAAAGCTTTGGGTGGCCTTGAAAAACTGATGAAAACCCTGAAAGAACGTTTGGCTGAACAAGAAAAGCGGCATCAAGGTGGCAATAAATGGATTGGCACCGGTGGTACATCACCTTTTGGTGCTAATGGTTACAATCCAGAAGGCGTGCGTATTGGTCAACAAGGCAACCGGAATTTCTCTGCGGCTAAGGTATGGGATAAACGAGAGTTTAAAAATTTAGCCGGTGATGTTGAGTTGGGCACCCGTAATATTAAAGTTGCCCTGCGTAAACTACGCAAATTTGCCCGAACAGGTGCTACCGAAGAACTGGATATACCGACGACCATAAGTGCTACGGCTAAAAATGCTGGGTTTCTAGACATTCATATGGTGAAAGAGCGTCACAACGCGGTAAAAGTATTGATGTTTTTTGATGTGGGCGGCTCGATGGATGCACATATAAAAGAATGTGAAGAGCTGTTTTCAGCCGTGCATACCGAATTCAGACATCTTGAATACTTTTATTTTCATAATTGTGTATACGAAGGGGTTTGGAAAGACAACAAAAGGCGCGACAGAGAAGTCATCCCTATCGCTAATGTTATTCACAAATATGGCGCTGACTACAAACTGATATTTGTCGGTGATGCCACTATGGGGCCTTATGAAATAACCTACCCAGGCGGCAGCGTAGAACATTGGAACGAAGAAGCCGGTTCAGTTTGGATACAACGTTTACTTCATCATTTTGAACATGCAATATGGCTTAATCCGCAGTTAAGTCAGTATTGGAATTATTATGCTTCAGTCAGCATAATGAAAGAACTAATGACCGACAGAATGTATCCCCTCACGTTAGATGGAATAGGAGAGGGGATTAAAAGTCTAACTAAAAGAAGTGGATAAAAGCCAATAACCCGCCGAGCACTTATACGGCGACTGGGCCTAATCAAGTGTGGTGTTGGGATATCACGTGGTTACCTAGCCCCGTGAAAGGGCTACATTTTTATCTGTATTTAATACTGGATATATTTAGCCACTAGTATAACTTTAAGCATAAACATAGCGGTATTAAATTCGTTAGCCGCACCAAAGACATTCAGAGCTGGCAGAGGAAGTATTAGCAAGCAGAAAAGCAGTTTATCAACATGCCAAGGAGCGTCATCCTGAGCGTTGGAGTGGTAACATTCGAAATTGGGCTTTACCACAAGCAGTGCACTTAAACCCTGAGCGAAATATCGTCACAGTTGAGAGTGCATAATGAAGTGATCGCGACAACTAGTTTGACAAACACCGAAACTGTCTTTTCCCTACTTCAAATCCAATACATACCTCAATACAAAAACAGCAGCCATTATATAAGTGATTAACGTTACCTGTTTGTAACGACCTGTGCCTAACATAATGCCTACATAGGTAATAAACCCTAATGCAATGCCTTCACTGATACTAAATGTCAGTGGCATAGCTAATAGTGCAACTGTAGCGGTGGCTAGGGAAGTTAGATCGTCAAAGTCGAGTTGTCTGAAGGAGTCCATCATCAGTATGCCTACCATAATCAAAGCCGGCGTGGTTGCCATTAGCGGAATGACTTTCATTAGTGGTGTAAGGAATAATGCGAGCATAAAACAAAGAGCAACAAACACAGACGTGAGCCCCGTTCTGCCGCCTGCTGATACACCTGCTGCTGACTCAACATAAGACGTCACAGGTGATGTGCCAATGGCCGCGCCTATTACGCTGGCTGCCGCATCTGCAGTCATCGCTTTGCCCATTTTAGGTAATTTGCCATCTTTATCTAACAGATTAGCGCGACGGGATACGCCTATTAAGGTGCCTATGGTATCGAACATATTTACAAACAGTAGGGCAAAAATAAGATCCCATGTTTCAGCAAAATATTCGATGGGATACATAATATCCATAGCAAAAAATGTACTACTTATATCATCGGGAAGACCGATAAACTGGCTAGTATGTTGAGTTAAGTATCCGTCGCCAACTGGTATAAATGCGCCTACTAAGCTTAAAACCATGACGGAAATAAGGATAGCCCCAGTCACTTTTCTAATGACTAATACAATGGTTAATATGATACCAGCTAACGCTAACAAAGTGGCGGGCTCAGATAAGTCGCCAATGGAGACAAAAGTAGCAGGATTGTCGACCACCAAACCTGCATTTTTCAAACCGATAAACGCAATAAATAATCCAATGCCGCACTGCACACCTATTTTAAGCGCTGCAGGGATGGCTTCGGCTATTTTGGTTCTGACACCTGTGACAGACAACAATAAAAACAAAATACCATTCCAAAATACAATGCCTAAGGCTGCGTCCCACGGTATTTCTCGGGTTAAACAGATAGTAAAGGCGAAGAAGGCATTTAGCCCCATACCCGGTGCCATAGCGATGGGGTAGTTGGTCATAAAGGCCATTAATAATGTACCTAGACATGCCGCTATCGCTGTGACTGTGATTAACCCTTCGATTGGCATGCCGCCTGCACCTAATATGCTAGGGTTGACTACCAACACATAAGACATAGCAGCAAAGGTGGTTAAACCGGCAATAAATTCAGTTTTTAGATTGGTGCCTTTTTCTTTCAGTTTGAAAAAGTGCTCTAGGAAATTAGACATATTAGACGCTCTGATTTGGCATGTTTGTTCAATGCAATTCTTGTAATTAATGAAATCTAGTGCAAAATACTGACCAACTAGTCTAGCCTCGGTCTGATTTATGCTGTGCGTATAGATAATGAATAAAACAGCATCAATAATGCTGTCTAAGAGTTTGATTCTACAAGATAAGTCAAACAGATCTAGAGTAATTATAAAAGTTATGCACTAAAAGTGAGAAGGTATGTCCTATGTTTGGATGTGCAGAAGTGGTATATCAGTTGTTGAAAAGAGGTGCGCGAAAAATGAATAAAAATGAATTAAAACAATGGGTCTCAGCCTTACCAAAAGTTGAACTGCACTTGCATATTGAAGGTTCACTCGAACCTGGATTAATGATGGCACTGGCCGATAAACACCAACTCGTTTTGCCTTATTCGTCGATAGAAGAAGTGCGAAGTGCTTATAACTTTACTGATTTACAAAGTTTTCTGAATTTATATTATTTAGGCGCTTCTGTGTTGATTGATGAAGACGATTTTTATCAATTGATGTGGGCGTATTTGTGTAAATGCCGAGAAGAAAATACCGTACACGTTGAAATCATGTTTGATCCACAAACCCATACTGAGCGTGGAATTGGATTTTCTGTGTTTATGGCTGGATTTACCCGGGCAATAAAGCAGGCTGAGCAAGAATGGGGGCAATCATGTTTGTTGATCATGTCATTTTTACGGCATTTAAGTGAACAAAGTGCTATTGATACCTTAGATTCAGCTACTCCATTTTTATCTGATATTGTTGCTGTGGGGCTAGACAGTGGCGAATTAGGTAATCCGCCTGAGAAGTTTACCCAAGTATTCGAAATGGCAGGCCAGCTCGGACTAAAACGGGTGGCGCACGCAGGAGAAGAAGGGCCACCAGAATATATTTGGGGAGCGCTTAACGCTTTAGATGTTCATCGAATTGACCATGGTGTGCGTAGTATTGAAGATCCTGATTTGATCGCCCACTTGATTGACTCACAGCATCCGTTAACTGTTTGCCCTCTGTCTAATACAAAACTAAAAGTGTTCGAACATATGCAAGAGCACAATATATTAGAGTTATTGGATTTGGGTTTGATGGTCACAGTAAATGCTGATGATCCTAGTTACTTTGGTGGTTATCTAAATGATAATTACCATGCGTTAATTGAGCACTTACCGATTGATAAATATCAACTAAGGCAACTAGTGGAAAACAGCTTCAAAGCCAGTTTTATGTCTGAAAAGAGCAAGCAGAGGTGGTTAGAAAACATTAACACCGACTGAAGTCTGCTCTTGCTTTTTCACAAGCAGTGCATAACTAATGCTTATCTTGGGATGTCATCGCTATAACAAGCTGTAGCGCTTCGTCTTTGCTAAATCCGCTTTGCACTAGTGCCGCATAATGTTTACGCAACAACTCTGCTTGGGCTTTAACTAATTTAGGCTCACTTAATGCAATGGTCTGATTAAATAATTGTTCTGATAGTTGTTCGTTCATAAAATTAAGCGATTTTCTCTCTTGTGCGTTAACACTGCCAATAGAGAAGGCCAACATTGCAATAATCGGAATACAGACGTTTTTCATATTTTTTACTCAAAGTTGATTGGAAAGACCTATTGGTTAAAACTTAATTAACTCGTTTACGAGTAATAATATTTGGCAAAGTTCACCGCCTATTCGTGCCTATGGCATCAGGTTGGTGCGCAGGTTAGTTAATGTCTGTTGTTCATTCATTGTTTTTAAGGAATAAATCATGCCTCCAAAAACCAATATGGTTACTAGCCAGTGGCTAGAAGATAATATCGAACAGCC
>QIJM01000089.1 GCA_003232445.1 Paraglaciecola arctica | reverse complement strand
TGAAGTGTTCAAACCGATACCCAAGTTTGTTGGGTTTAAGTTATTTATCAAAAAATGATTGGCATTCTGTTGATTAACAACTTTGTAGAGTTTAAATAAACGGCTCAAAATGAGCCGTTTGTATTCTTAGTTAAATTTAAGCTCTTTGCCACTGCGGCAAATTATTCTCAAACTCGGTGATTTCATCATCTAATTCTAAAGTTTGACCAATTGCATCCAAACCTTTCAGAAGATTAGTTTTATGTTGCTCTGCAATATCAAATCCAAAACTCAAGTTGTTAACTTTAACTGTTTGGTCTTGCAAACTAACGGTAATGTGCGCTGAAGCATCATTTTTAACTGCGTCAAATAATTGATCCATCTTTTCACTTGCAAGCTGCACGGGCAACAGTTGATTATTGATACAGTTACCGTAAAAAATGTCGGCAAAGCTAGTGCCAATTACCACTTTAAAACCATAGTCGTCTAATGACCAAGGTGCATGTTCGCGGCTTGAACCACAGCCAAAGTTTTCGCGGGTAAGCAAAACGCTGGCGCCTTGGTGTTCTACTTTATTTAATACAAAATCAGGATTAAGCACTTGTTCATGTTCATCGAGGTAACGCCAATCGTGGAATAGGTGTTTACCGTAACCGCTGCGTGTAACGGCGGTTAGGAATTGCTTAGGGATAATTTGGTCGGTATCCACATTCGCTTGGTTTAAAGGCACCGCAGTACCTGTGTGGATATTAATACCTGTCGTTGTCATGATTAATTTCTTCCTTATTGCCTAATGTGGCTAATTGTGACCTATTGATAGTCGCGCACATCGGCGAAGTGACCGGCCAATGCGGCTGCGGCTGCCATCGCTGGGCTAACTAAGTGAGTACGAGCGCCACGGCCTTGACGGCCTTCGAAGTTACGGTTGCTGGTGGAGGCACAGCGGTCACCTTGTTTTAGGATATCGTCGTTCATGCCTAAACACATTGAACAACCGGGTAAACGCCATTCAAAACCGGCTTCGATAAATATTTTATCTAACTGTTCTGCTTCAGCTTGGGCTTTTACAGAGACCGAGCCGGGAACAACAATAGCGGTGACGCCTTGTGCTACCTTACCTTGTTTGGCAATAGCGGCGGCGGCGCGCATATCTTCAATACGGCCGTTGGTGCATGAGCCAATAAATACATTGTTTACGCTTAAGTCAGCTAACTTTTGCCCGGGTGCTAAGTCCATATATTTAAGGGCTTTGCTGGCAGAGTCTTTATCAATGGGATCTGAAAAGTCGCTCGGTGCAGGCACAGGTTGATTAACACCTATTACTTGCCCCGGATTTGTACCCCACGTCACTTGTGGTGTGATATCACTGGCGTTTAACTGAATAACGGTATCAAAAGACGCATCTTTATCAGACTCTAAGCTAGCCCAGTAAGCCATTGCTTGCGTCCAATGATCGCCTTTAGGTGCGTATTCACGGCCTTCAAGGTAGTCGAAGGTGGTTTGGTCTGGGGCAATTAAACCGGCTTTAGCGCCCGCTTCGATGCTCATGTTACACACTGTCATGCGCTCTTCCATTGACAGTGTTGAAATCGCTTCTCCGCAGTATTCAATAACGTGGCCTGTTGCACCCGCGTGACCAATTTTACCGATGATAGCCAAGATAATATCTTTGGCAGTAATGCCAATAGGCAAGCTGCCATTGACCTGTACTTTCATGCTTTTGGCTTTGCTTTGTTTCAGTGTTTGACTGGCAAATACATGTTCAACTTGCGAGGTACCAATACCAAAAGCCAAAGCGCCAAATGCACCGTGGGTAGCGGTGTGTGAATCACCACATACCACTGTCATGCCCGGTTGAATAAGGCCTAGTTCTGGCCCCATTACATGCACAATACCTTGTTTTTGGTGACCGACTGGGAATAACTCGATACCGTATTTTTTGCAGTTATCCGCCAAGGTTTGTAGTTGTAACTTGTTTGTTGGGCCACAAGCATCAAGGGCTAACGAGCGGGTTGAGATGCTGTGATCCATAGTCGCAAATGTACGCTCTGGGCAACGTACTTTGCGGCCTTTTTCATCTAGGCCTGCAAACGCTTGAGGTGTAGTCACTTCGTGGATCAAATGTCTGTCTATATAAATTAATCTCTCTTCGCCGGTTTCAGAGGTTTTTTTCGCATCAACAATATGCGCTTGCCATATTTTGTCATATAAGGTGGTAGCCATGACTATTTCCTAAATCTGTTAAATTAACGCGGCGATGTAGTCGCCAACTTCACTGGTACTTTTAGCTAAATGACGCTCATCAGGGCCAAGCAAATCACCTGTCAGTATACTATTACCTAAGGTCTTCACTACGGCTGCATCAATCGCATCAGCGGCGGCTGTTTCGTTTAAACTGAAGCGCAACAGCATGGATGCTGAGAGTATTTGAGCAATGGGGTTAGCAATGCCTTTGCCAGCGATATCAGGGGCTGAGCCGCCTGCTGGTTCGTACATGCCAAAGTTGTCTTGATTGATACTGGCTGAGGGCAATAGACCCATGGAGCCAGTAATCATCGCACATTCGTCAGAAATAATGTCGCCAAACAGGTTAGAACATAACATCACGTCAAACTGACTCGGGTTACGAATGAGTTGCATGGTCGCATTGTCGATATAGATGTGCTCAAGCTCTACTTCTGGGTAGTCTTTAGCCACTTCTTCAACTACTTCGCGCCATAAACGGCTGCAAACCAGTACATTAGCTTTGTCTACCGAGGTGACTTTTTTGCCACGTTTTTGTGCAGCGTCAAAGGCACTAATAGCAATGCGGCGAATTTCTCTTTTACTGTATCGCATCGTGTCATAAGCAAATTGTTCTTCGCCTTCACCTTCTAAACCCTTGGGTTGACCGAAGTAAATACCACTCGTCAGTTCGCGTACTACTAATACATCAAAACCATTGGCTGCGATATCTGCTCGAAGAGGAGAGAAGGCTTCAAGACCTTGATAAATTTTTGCTGGGCGTAAGTTACTGAATAAATCAAAGTGGCCGCGCAAAGCCAAAAGTGCGGCTCGTTCTGGGCGCTCTTCTAAGGGCAAACTGTCCCACTTAGGGCCACCGATTGAGCCAAACAAAATGGCACTAGAGTCTTCGCAGCCTTTTAGTGTGGCAGCTGGCAACGCTTTACCATGATTATCGATGGCCAGGCCGCCTACGTCGAAGTCGTTCAGTCGAAACGAAATATCAAATTTTTTGCTTACGCCTGTTAACACTTTTTTGGCTTCGACCATGACCTCTGGGCCAATTCCATCGCCTGCCAATACTGCTATGTTGTAGTCAGACATTCTCTTTTATACCCCTGCAATCTTTACTTGTTGTTCTTTTTGCTGGTCAATCTGATCAGCTAAATGTGTGTTGTTTAATACGTAAATCAACGCTTTTACCCCTGATTCCACTATATCTGTTGCCAAACCAATACCGTTAAAACGACGGCCATTATACTCAGCTACTACCGATACTTGGGCTAAGGCGTTGGCACCTTTTCCTTTAGAATCCAGTTTGAAATCGACAATCTCTACCTGGTTATGACCTACAACTTTAGTGATGGCATTGTAAGCTGCATCAACTGGCCCATTACCCGTGGCTGACTCGGTGATTTCTTGATCGCCCACTTGCATGCAAACTGTGGCGCTAGGTATGATTTGTTTACCTGAATTAGCCTGCAAATATTTCAGTTTGTAGTGCTCGTCTTCTTGTTTGGTTTGGCTGAAAAACAATAGTGCTTCTAGATCATAATCAAACACTTGGCCTTTTTTGTCGGCTAGTTTCACAAAAGAGGCGTACACCGTTTCTAAGTCAAAATCGGTTTCTTTGTAGCCCAATTCGAACAAACGATGTTTAATTACATGGCGGCCAGAGCGAGAGGTTAGATTCAAATTGTTTTTGTTAATACCGACACTTTCTGGGGTCATTATTTCGTAGGTGTTTTGGCCTTTTAATACGCCATCTTGGTGAATGCCAGAGGAGTGACTAAAGGCATTCGCGCCAACTATCGCCTTGTTGGCCTGCACTGGCATATTGCACAAGTTGCTGACCAACTTTGAGGTACGAGAAATCTCTTCGCTTTTGATATTAGTATGAAAGCCAAGTTTTGCATGGCGAGTTTGCAGGATCATCGCGATTTCTTCTAACGAACAATTACCCGCTCGTTCACCTAAACCATTGATGGTCGCTTCAACTTGTCTTGCACCTTGCTCTACTGCAGCCAAAGAATTCGCTACAGCTAAGCCCAAATCATTGTGGCAATGCACCGAAATCACCGCTTTGTCGATATTGGGCACACGGTTAAATAGGTTTTGAATAATACCACCAAACTCTGTAGGTGTGGTGTAGCCGACTGTATCGGGAATATTGACTGTGGTTGCGCCAGCATTAATCGCGGCTTCTACCATACGGCATAAATAGTCGATGTGGGTGCGGCCAGCATCTTCACATGAAAACTCCACATCGTTGGTATAACGCCGAGCATGTTTCACTGCCTGTACGGCCATCTCGACTACTTCATCTTGAGACTTACGTAATTTTGTATTCACATGAATATCAGACGTAGCAATAAAAGTATGAATACGAAATTGTTCCGCTACTCTTAACGACTCACCGCAAGCATCAATATCTTTAGGCAATGCGCGAGATAAACCACACACAGTGGCATTTTTTATTTCACGGGCGATGGTTTGTACCGATTGAAAATCACCGGGAGATGAAACAGGAAAACCTGCTTCGATAATGTCTACCCCAAGACGTTCCAGAGCCAGAGCAATTTTCAGTTTTTCCTTAACGCTTAAACTGGCAGGTAACGCTTGTTCGCCGTCCCGCAAGGTGGTGTCGAAAATTTTGACTTGGCTAGAGTTAACCCCGTTTGACATACCTTTCTCCAAGGTAATCGCTGTTTAAAATACACATACAAAAAACCCGTGCTCAGCACGGGTTTTTTGTAAACTGGTTAACGCTCGCTTACAACCTACCCGTGCAGTCTGGCTGTCAGCAGGTGTAGAGTAGAAAAAATAGCGTTATTCATGTTTAAAATTCTTAAATGTGTGTGTGTAACAAAATTAAAGTGTATTTGTATCGCGGATAGCACCAGTGCGTCAACCACCGTTTATAAGAAAACATATAACTTAAAAGTATAAATTTAACTTTTATGGGGGATTACCGTGAAACTCATAGCATTTTAAACTTTTTGGACTGGAAGAAGTATGAGTTAATAAAAAAGGGGGCAAATTTATCGATTAGGACAGTAATTTACGAAATTTATAAAGGGTATGGGTACGTTCTAATGAAGTCTTACCGCTTGGAAGGAGAAATGCATGGTCAAAAACTGATTTAATTTTGTTCTGACCCCAATAGTTTATTTTGTTCTGACCCCAATAGTTTTAGTTTTGCCCCGATAGTTTATGTAATGGAACTTTATGCCTTATTTAATTTCCTATATAATGGCAAAACTTTAGAAACTACTATAAAAGGCATTAAAATAATGAATAAAGTATTAATCGGAATAGGTGTGGTTTTATCAGCATATTTAATTTACATCTCAGTAAATAATGAAGAAGATAATATACCCATTGCGTCTGAAACATTTTTAGAAAATCAAGAAAACGTTGAGAGTACTCTAGTACCTGAAGTTGTATATAACAATAAAAGCACCACTATCGATGGTCGCTACGTTCTAAATATAACGACTGACACCACCGAAACGAGTCAAGTATTCACTTTTTCTTCAGATGGAACGTTTAAATTAAGTAGAAATATGATCAGTCCTAACCCTGCATTAGCGGGTACTGTAGAGGGTAGCTATACCATTACGGGTAATACTATAGATTTAGTATTTCCAGCTGACAGAGACAAGAAAACATTTTCGGTTGATACCGCTCAAATGACGATAAAATCAGATACTGAAATAGAATATAGCAGTTTTATCGCCGTCCTAGATTAATCTACTTACTTTAGGGGTGGGTAAATGTAACACTGATATAGTATTTATTTACCCCTAAAGCAGCCTTTTACCGCTATTCCCCCATCCTTTTTAGAATATCTATGGCTTTTTTATTGCCTAATTTAGCCGATTCATTTAGCCATATTAACGACTGTGTATGGTTTTTTTCTGTACCAAGGCCTTTATCATAAAGCATGGCCAATTTTAACTGGGCGTTTGAATGTTCTAAATTTGCCGCTTTATTTAAATAATCAAACGCTGCTAAAAATTCTTTGTTTGATAAATGGTACTGTGCAACATAATAAAGTGCCTCAGTATTTTTTTGCTTTGCCGCCTGTTTAAACCATTTTAATGCTTGTCTTTTATCTATAGGTACGCCTGTGCCATTTAAATAAACCAAACCTAAATTAACTTGTGCTTCAGCATTGCCTCGTAAAGCCGCCTTTTTAGCAAAACTCACTCCTTTGTCTACATCTCGGATAACACCTTCACCTTGCAAATACAGAATGGCTAAATTGTTCAAGGCATAAATTTCGCCTTTTTTAGCCGCAAATTCATAGTGAAAAACCGCTTTATTGATGTCTTTTTGATATATAACACCTGCTTCATATAATCGGCCAATTTTATATCGCGAACCGCAGGGCTATTGCTTTTTGCTGCAAGGTCAAACCATTTTTTCGCTTCGGCATTACTTTGTTTAACCCCCTCACCATATAAGTAGTGGTAGCCTAAATTATATTGTTTAGCCCCTTCGCCATAAACTTTTGAAAGCATATCGTTCATTGGTGGCTGACTACTATTCGCAATTTTATCGATAGATGTTTTTAGTACCTGTGCCATTGCGATACTTTGCATTGACACTACTACCGATAGAATCAAAATTATTGTGCTAGTTTTCATTTTATTCAAACCCAAGGCATTGGCTCATTGATAAACTTGTAATCAAACAGATTATTTGTATGTTAACTCTTTTAAAATCATTGTTAGTTTTTAGATATGAAAAAAGGAGGCTTATGCCTCCTTTTTTAATTTAAGTAACTAGTAACTATAAACAGTTTCTAGTTAGTGTTCTGCCATACAAAGGTACCAGAAGCCGTTTGTGTACCCGTAATTGAACTATCAATTAGAGTAGCAAGACCTACTTCTGTTGTATTAAACAAGATTGATCCAGCTACGTCTGCAAGACCAGTTATAGTTAAAGTTATAACTCTATAATCTGCGCTAAGGGCGAAAGCGCCATGTGCTTCAGTAGCCGATACAGGAGTTGTAGCAATTACAAATGCATCAGCACCATCGTCTCCAAAGTCAATAGTAAACAAAGCATTCATCAATGTAACACCTGCTGCTGTTGCTGTACTTTCAGATATTAAAGTAGTAATCGGTAAAGTATATGAAGGATGTACAGCAATTGGAGTTGAGAACGCATTTGCATTTGCTACGTCAATTGGGTGAGTGAACGATAAAGTATATGTAACTGTACCATCATCATCACCATTAGCAGCATTTGCATCTAAATAACCAGATGTTTGGACTGAGTAAGTAAATGGTCCTACAGCGTTAACAGCTAAGAATCGAGGTGCAACAACTTCCCAACGACGTGTGTCGGGATCAATTGGCCCGGCTTCCATACCACGGTCAGAAGATGAAAGCGTTGGGTTAAACTCTGACCATTGATTACCCGTTTCATCTGCAATGCCATCCCAATCGATTAGCGCATGTTGCTCTTCATCGACAGCATTAGCGTCATCGTTATACAAGAACTCATCGTCAGCACCATCTACGAACAATGGAGAAACATCTGTGTTCTGTGCACCTGTTAAGGTAATAATTAATTGATTACCTGAAGCAACTGAGTTACCTGTTGTTACAGCAATAATTTCTGCGTCAACATCTGGATCAGATGGGTTATGAACAGTAATCGCTGTACCACCCGCTGGTATAACAACAGGTTCATTGAAGGTTAGCGTCAATAATACGCCATCCCAAACTGCAGCAGTCATCATTGGTGGGAAAGTATCTTGGATAAATACTTGTGCATTAGCCGTTGCAACATTATCGCGCCTATCT
>QIJM01000270.1 GCA_003232445.1 Paraglaciecola arctica | reverse complement strand
TACTTTGAACAGAAATATTAAGTCTTATTTGATGGCCATAGTGGGAGCTGAATATGTATTGGGTTTAGTACCTAAAGGCACCCACCAACACGACAAGTTTATTAAACCCTCGGAATTGATATCTTGGATAGATGACACACAGCTATTAGTCCAAAGAATGATTGGGTTGCATATGAATCCTATTAGCCAAGAATATTATTTGTCGAATCAAAATGTTGATGTTAATTACATTATCCATTGCCAGAACAGTGACAAGTAAATGTAAAAAAACCAATGCAATATTATTTGACCTTGATGGAACCCTACTCGATACCGCCAGAGACTTAGGTAACGCGCTAAATCATATGCTGAACGAGATATTCAAGCGGCTAATGCTGCCAATATGATCAGCGTGATTGCCCAATATGGTTACATCACAGATATGCAACAAACTAACGAGTGGAATGCAGATCTTAGCATTCACAACCCTAGCGATTTATTAGCTTACTTTTAAGCTAATAAATCGGAGTCAATTTCCGCAAAAACACGACATCTAGTGTCTACCACCTACTTTCACCCCTATATATCGATAAATATTAAATCTCGGTTTTTTACATTAAAAATAATTTAATAAAAAAAATATCCTAAATATTGTCTTGCATTTCTTTTAAACGAAACTCAAAAGGCGCTTTTAGGTGAGTCATTACTAACCTATTTTTTTCTGCACCAAGATCGCACACAAAACCACTACATGTTGGGTTGCATTGCATCAAAAACCTCACTATCTTGTGTTCTGTTGATTATGAAAACACAACCAAATCAAAAAAATCAAAAAAGCATTGAAAAACATAAAAAGTGTTCGAATTAACAATTATAAAAGGACTTAGGGTTAGGCAACTCTAACAATGCGTTTTCGCGCTAAATAAAAGTCATCTATATGACTTAAAATAATAAAGTAACGGCTAAAACATGAATAACAATTTATACGTCACCAAACGTACTGGCGAGCGTGAGATTATTGAATTGGATAAAATCCATAAAGTAATCGAATGGGCAGCCAAAGGACTAAATAACGTTTCCGTTTCACAAGTAGAAATGAAAGCACACATTCAATTCTACGATGGTATTAAAACTGCTGATATTCACGAAACACTTATACGCTCTGCAGCCGATCTTATCTCGACAGATTGTCCAGACTATCAATATTTAGCCGCGCGATTAGCCATATTCCATTTACGCAAAAAAGCCTATCGTCGTTTTGAGCCACCTGTTTTGAAAGATCATGTTAAAAGCATGGTGGATAAAGGTAAGTACGACCAACATTTACTGCAAGATTACAGCGACGCCGAATTCGATGAGATGAATGAATACCTCGATCATTGGCGTGATATGGATTTCAGTTATGCGGCAGTTAAACAACTCGAAGGCAAATACCTCGTTCAAAACCGTGTGACCGGCGAAATTTACGAAAGTGCGCAGTTCTTATATATATTAGTAGCGGCTTGTTTGTTTGCTAACTATGAAAAAGATACCCGCATGGACTACATCAAACGTTTTTATGATGCCACGTCTAAGTTTAAAATTTCGTTGCCCACGCCTATTATGGCAGGTGTTAGAACCCCTACCCGTCAATTTAGTTCTTGTGTATTAATTGAAGCCGGTGACAGTCTAGACTCAATTAACGCCACAGCCAGCGCCATAGTAAAATATGTTAGCCAACGAGCGGGCATTGGTGTTAATGCAGGGCGTATTCGTGCATTAGGTAGCCCTATTCGTGGTGGCGAAGCCTATCATACTGGTTGCATCCCTTTTTATAAGTACTTCCAAACAGCAGTAAAAAGCTGTTCACAAGGTGGTGTGCGTGGTGGTGCAGCAACCTTGTTTTACCCCTTATGGCATTTAGAAGTCGAATCACTATTGGTGTTGAAAAATAACCGTGGTGTTGAAGAAAACCGTGTACGTCACTTGGACTACGGTGTGCAATTCAATAAGTTGATGTATACCCGTTTGATAAAAGATCAACACATTACATTATTCAGCCCTTCAGACACGCCTGGTCTTTACGACGCGTTCTTTGCCGACCAAGATGAATTCGAACGTTTATATGTGCAATACGAAAAAGATCAAAGCATCCGTAAAAAACACATCAAAGCCATTGAATTATTTAGCTTATTTATGCAAGAGCGAGCCAGTACTGGGCGCATTTATTTGCAGAATGTCGATCACTGTAATACCCACAGCCCGTTTAACCCTAAATTGGCTCCGGTTCGTCAAAGTAATTTGTGTTTAGAAATAGCCTTACCAACTAAACCTCTGGCACATGTGAATGACGAGAATGGCGAAATTGCCTTATGTACGTTATCAGCATTTAACTTAGGTGCGATTGAAAGTTTGGATGAGTTTGCTGAATTGTCTGACTTAGCTGTGCGCGCACTCGACAGTTTGTTAGATTACCAAGATTACCCTGTTCCAGCAGCATTCAACGCTACTATGGGTCGTCGCACATTGGGTATAGGCGTGATTAACTTTGCTTATTACCTAGCCAAAAACGGTGTGAAATATTCAGACGGTAGCGCTAATGGTTTAGTGCATAGAACCTTCGAAGCCATGCAATATCACTTAATGCAGGCATCTTGTAATTTAGCCAAAGAAAAAGGCGCTTGTCCTAAGTTCGACGAAACCACTTATTTCCAAGGCCTAATGCCAATTGATACCTATAAAAAGGATCTTGATAAAATTTGTGACGAGCCGCTACATTGTGACTGGGATTCACTCAGAGCTGAGATTAAACAATACGGTTTACGTAACAGTACGCTGTCGGCATTGATGCCCTCAGAAACATCGTCGCAAATATCCAATGCCACAAATGGAATTGAACCACCTCGCGGGCATATCAGTATTAAATCCAGTAAAGATGGCGTGTTAAAACAAGTCGTGCCTGAATACGAAAGGCTTAAAGATAAATACGAGTTGTTATGGGATTTACCATCAAACAACGGTTACCTGCAACTGGCTGGCATCATGCAAAAATTTGTTGATCAAACTATTTCTGCTAACACCAGTTACGACCCAAATAAGTATGAAGGCGGCAAAGTACCTATGAAGTTACTACTTCAAGACTTGTTGACCAGCTATAAACTAGGGATCAAAACCCTGTATTACCACAATACCCGTGATGGGGCGGACGACGCTACTCAGCAAGAACTGACGAGCCAAAAGTTTGTGCCAAAAGAAGTGATAGTAGAAGAAGATGACGATTGCGCAGGCGGCGCATGTAAAATATAAATTCAGTCAGCTGCTTAAGCAGCTGTTTCTTAGCGGTTTGAATTATTAATGGCAACAACACTTAATGAAATATACAACTTTTAATCAAGTAAATAACAACCCACTGACAGAACCGATGTTTTTCGGTAACCCAGTCAATGTGGCACGTTATGACCAACAAAAGCATCCGATTTTTGAAAAGTTGATCGAAAAACAAATTAGCTTTTTTTGGCGCCCTGAAGAAGTTGATGTGAGTCAAGACAGAATTGATTTTCAAAAATTAAGTGACTCAGAAAAACATATTTTTATTTCTAACCTGAAATATCAAACATTGCTTGATTCGATTCAAGGTAGAAGCCCCAACATCGCGTTTTTGCCGATTATTTCTATTCCAGAATTAGAAACTTGGGTAGAGACATGGTCATTTTTTGAAACGATTCACTCACGCTCATACACCCACATTTTACGTAACCTATTTAGTGATCCCAGTAGCATTTTTGAAGACATAGTTAAAAATGAAGAAATCAAAAAACGCGCTACAGATATATCCAAATATTACGATGACCTCATTTTTGCGACCCAATTGTGGCAAACATTGGGTGAAGGCACACACATAGTCGATGGTATTAGCCATAACATCACTATGCGTGAACTTAAGAAAAAACTTTACCTATGCATGAACTCAGTCAACGCCTTAGAAGCCATACGTTTTTATGTATCTTTTGCTTGTACCTTTGCATTTGCAGAGCGTGAATTAATGGAAGGCAATTCGAAAATTATTCGGCTTATTGCTCGTGATGAAAATTTACATCTCACCTCTACTCAGCATATATTGAACTTATGGGCTAAAGGCAAAGATGATCCAGAAATGGCCGAAATAGCTGAGGAATGTAAAGAACAAGCCACACAGATATTCCTGCATGCCGTAGAGCAAGAAAAAGAATGGGCTGCATTTTTATTTCAACACGGCTCCATGATTGGCCTAAACAAAGAGATTTTATGTCAGTACGTTGAATTTATTGCTAATCATCGTATGTCGGCCATAGGCTTGGGTCAGCCGTTTGACATAAAAAATAACCCCCTGCCATGGATGAATAGCTACTTAAGTTCTGACAACGTGCAAGTTGCGCCGCAAGAGTCTGAAATCAGCTCTTATTTAGTCGGGCAAATTGACTCTGAAGTCAGTGCCGATGATTTTGATGACTTTGACTTATAAACGTTGACTTATAAATAAAATGAGTAAAAACAACGACAGTTTTATGGTGACGATAAAAGATCATAAAACTGTCCAACATCCACCGCAAAATACCCTGCTAGAAACCATCGAACAGCACAATATTGGAATTCAATACCATTGCCGTGAAGGTTATTGTGGCGCTTGTAGAAGTAAACTGATTAGTGGAGAAATAGAATACACTACCGATCCACTGGCGTTTATCGACGATGATGAAGTATTACCCTGTTGTTGCATTCCAATTAGTAATATTGAGATAGAGCTAGATTATACCAATCCATCCTAACAATTAGCCACGCAGTAAAGACTCGGCAGGACGTGGGCATATAAAGAATCGCGTCAGCATTGATAAGCGCCCTAAGATTGTTGATGATAAGGGTCGCGTGGGTGATTGGGAGATCGAACTTGTCATAGGCAAAGGCCACAGTAGCCTTGTTGACCCTCGTAGAGCGGGCCACAAGCTTCACCGTCTCAAAGCGAATTAATGACAAATCAGCGCAGACGGTGACCCAAGCAACAATCGCCTTGTTAACGCCCT
>QIJM01000446.1 GCA_003232445.1 Paraglaciecola arctica | reverse complement strand
GTAAGTACCACCAAAAATATTGAAAAATAATTAGCCATTTATTTACCTACCTTCAGCAGCGCTAAAAAGGCTTCTTGAGGCAGTTCTACGTTACCTACTGACTTCATACGTTTCTTCCCGTCCTTTTGTTTTTGTAAGAGTTTTTTCTTACGGCTGATATCACCGCCATAACACTTAGCGATGACGTTTTTACGTAGCTGCTTAATAGTACTGCGAGCAATAATCTGATTACCAATAGCTGCCTGGATAGCGATATCGAACATTTGTCTTGGGATAAGCTCACGGAGCTTTTCTACTAACTGTCGGCCACGGGTCACAGCATGGTCTTTATGCGTGATCATGGCGAGTGCATCAACACGCTCTGCATTAATCAAAATGTCTAAGCGTGACATTTCAGCCGCTTGGAAACGTTTGAAATTGTAGTCCAGAGACGCAAAACCTCGACTAGTCGATTTTAGTTTGTCAAAAAAGTCCATCACCACTTCGGCCATAGGCAAATCGTAACTCAAAGCAACTTGTTTTCCGTGATAAGTCATACTAGTTTGCATGCCACGCTTCTCAACACATAACGTAATGACATTTCCAATATATTGCTGCGGCACCAAAATGTGTGCTTCAACTATGGGTTCACGGATTTCTTCAATATCATTAACAGCCGGCAATTTAGAAGGATTATCGACATAAATGGTTTCACCACCTTTAGTGATCACTTCATACACCACAGTAGGTGCAGTGGTGATCAAATCCAGACCATATTCACGTTCTAATCGTTCCTGAATGATTTCCATATGTAACATGCCTAGAAAACCAATACGAAAACCAAAACCCAACGCAGATGAACTCTCTGGCTCAAAAAACAAAGAAGCATCATTCAGACTTAATTTTGCCAAGGCATCACGGAAGTCTTCATAGTCATCAGAACTAATAGGAAACAAACCTGCGTACACTTGAGGTTTAACTTTTTTAAAACCCGGTAGAGCTTCAGATGCAGGTCGCTTTGCTAACGTAATAGTGTCACCCACTGGAGCGCCATGAATTTCTTTTATCCCAGCGACAACAAACCCTACTTCACCAGCTCTTAATACTCCTGCATCTGTTGCTTTAGGTGTGAAAACACCCACTTTATCAGCTTGATGGACGCCATCAGTTGACATGATTTTAATTTTATCGTTTTTATGTAACTCACCTTGCATAATGCGCACAAGAGATACAACGCCCTGATAATTATCAAACCAAGAATCAACAATCAAAGCCTTTAACGGCGCGTCAATTTCACCTTCTGGTGGCGGCACTTGGCGCACAATAACTTCTAGTACATCCTCTATACCAATACCTGTTTTAGCAGAACAGCGCACTGCATCGATAGCGTCTATACCTACTATATCTTCTATTTCCTCTGCGACACGGTCGGGTTCAGCTTGTGGCAAATCAATCTTATTTATAATAGGCACCACTTCCATGTTCAAATCAATGGCGGTATAACAATTAGCCAATGTTTGTGCCTCGACTCCTTGCCCAGCATCTACTACCAACAGAGCACCTTCACAAGCAGCAAGAGAACGTGACACTTCATAAGTAAAATCCACATGCCCAGGTGTGTCGATGAAGTTTAATTGGTAGGTCTGACCATCTTTTGCGGTGTAGTTCAGCGTGACACTTTGCGCTTTAATGGTAATACCACGCTCTTTTTCAATATCCATCGAGTCGAGGACTTGTTCAGACTCAATCCTCCACAATGTTGGATGAGGCGATCAGAAAGAGTCGATTTACCGTGGTCTATATGAGCAATAATTGAGAAGTTACGTATGTGCTTGTGTTGCATAAAATTTTAGAAAATTACCAAGTGGTTTTGTTTCCAAGCAACTAGTTAAACAAAAAACAGTCGCTAGAGTATGGACAAAAAATTAAATAGGTCGGAATTTTACAGTTTTATCAATCACTTTGCGACATAACAAAAGCATTGTTTGTAGATTTTTGTAAGAGAAAGTAGGTATCAAACTTGTTTGACTTGAATATTATCTATTTCCAAGGGGAAAACTTTGAGAATACGAGGGTGAAAATCACCTTGATCAGAACTGTTTAAGAAGCGACGTACAAACCTAAAGGTCAAGTAGGTGCAGGTAGCTGAGAACAATATCAACCATCCTTCCGCCATCAATCCTAATAAGGGTAGGATGATTTGACCGACAAGTGCAGACAAAACAAGGGCAAATAACGGTAAACAATAAACTATCGCGGAAGCTTTGAGTAAGTTTTCTTCAGGTATACCTAAACTAACCTTTTGCCCCACTTCAACTATTTCCGTCAATCGAAAACGTAACATTTCTCGCTTACTTGCAAAAACTTTCGCAATGGCGCCTACACCGCAGTTGGACTGAGCTTCACAACTGCCACAAGTCGACTTAATTTGAGTTTCAACCAATACAACTTGCTGAGAGTTGTGGTGTTCTATCGCACATATCACCCCAATTTCTTCGATCATTTAGTTAATTCTTTGAATCGATTTAGCAATGGAATTGGCTGTTGCTGCTGGGATCTTACCAATAATCGTTATATTTAGTTCGCCATGCTCGATAGTTAACAGTGTGTCAGACTGAACCGTACCCACTAAATTATTTTGTGGCTTATTGTTCTCTCTCTCTTGCAGATACACCGAGACATCAACCAAACCATCACTTAACATAATGTATTCAACCATTTCCCCCGAACCAGACAAGCGACGCAAGTCTCTTTTTACTATTGTCATACCTTTAGGAAGGTAGTTAATCGTCCATGGTGAATTAAGTGCTGTACTGGGACTAAAGCTCACTACTTCAGGTAACATTCCGGACTCGATTTTTGCGAAGAAAGGATCGGGTTCTTTGGTTACCTGTAAACCTGTTACTTGAATTTGCTCTAGAAGCTGTGCTTCTTGACCGAACATATTCATTTTTAACAACAAGCCCGTTTCTTGATCAAGCCAAACATTTAAGCCAAAGCGACTCTTGTCTTTACTGATGATCCGAATTTGTTGCGCCGCACGACCCGAAATACGACTCCGACCTACCATAATAAACTCGTAACCCAGCATTAATTTTTCAGGACGTTGTAAAAATTCGCCAGGAAAAGGCCCATTGATAATGGATGACTGCAAGCTATAAGGTGGGACGTTAGGTTCAAAGTAACTCACTTTATTGCCGATACGAACGACTTCTCGGCCTGGGCCGTTCAAAAGGTTAAGCTGTTCCATTTCGATGCCATCTTCACTCACCCCGTGGCGCCAAATATAGGGCTGAGAGTCCACCCCTGGTTTTAACAAAATAAAGGAAATACTGTAGTTGAGAGACTTGACGGCATCAGACATCTTAGCTAACCAAGCTTGAGCACTGTCAGATGAATAAGAATTGGTAGACGTATTGTTAGTCGGCTCTTCTTGTGCGAAGACTTGCAAAGGAACAAAGATATATATCAGCAGAGTCAATATAACTCTGCTAGAAATGTTATTGAGGGGTGTCTTCAACAATGTCTGATTGCGCCTCTTCATTTTTAATATTTTGATCCAGTACCGCAGATTCATCATTGCTTAATTGAATCGTTTTAAAACGTAATTGCTGCTTATGATCAGTCATATACGCATTTATCCGACGTCTTTGCTCAGCCCCATCAGAGTTAGGTATATTACGAGTTTGATCAAAACTCACTGGTGATAAACCACCTTGAATACCAGGGATAGGCGGAGCGGCATTAAAAGGTTGATCTACGTCAGCCTGATTGACCTGCTGAACCCCAATTATCATCGCCACAGCAACCGAAGCGGCAATAGCCATTTGGCTGCCTTGTTTTGCAAAAGGTATCACTCTGCCAACTAAAGGTAGGTCTCGCCAAGTTTTCGTTGGCGCCAAGATTGCAGGTTCGGCTTCTAACGCTTGAGCAACCTTATCGGCAATATCAAAGTTAATATTTGCTGGAAGTTCCTTGCGCAAACCATCACGAATAAGATGGTAGCTTTTCCACTTTAGCTGCAAGTCAGCGTCATTTTTAACCGCATCCCACACCTGACTACTCGATGAGTTTGAAGCGCTATGCTCCCCATCGATTAAGGCTGACAAATTTTCAATTTTTTGCGACATACAATATGATTCCCGCTAATCTAATTTCACTTTGACGAAAAATCAATCATTCATCAATAATGGCTGAATAACTTTATCTAATGCTTCTCTGGCCCTAAATATTCTCGATCTTACGGTTCCTACAGGGCAGTCCATAACATTAGCAATATCTTCGTAGCTCAAACCTTCTAGTTCACGGAGGCTAATAGCCACACGTAAATCTTCAGGCAGCTTGTCCATGGTGTCAAACAATAATTTTTCCATTTGCTCTGACATTAAATTTTTTTCGGGTGAATTATTCTCCTTCAATGCATCACTACCGTCATAATAATCTGCCTCATCAGCATCAATATCACTTGCTGGTGGTTTTCTTCTTTGAGACACCAAATAATTTTTGGCACTATTCACTGCTATTCTATATAACCAAGTATAAAAAGCGCTATCACCTCTAAAATTTGGTAAGGCTCTGTAGGCTTTAATAAACGCCTCTTGCGTCACATCTGCCACATCACCTGAATTTTTTACATATCTGGAGACTAAATAGGATACTTTGTGTTGGTACTTTATTACCAACAACCCGTAGGCGTTTTTATCTCCGCGCTGTACTCTTTCAACAATTTGTTGATCTGCTATCTGCTCGCTCATTCGAGCCCTTACTCCTTTGCGAAAATATACTACGGCTCATGCAAGCACTACTATTGACTCTATGAAGTTTGAAAAGTTCGTATATAACCAACTTTTTTTTCAAAAAAATCAACAATGTATAATTAATTAACCACCAATAATGGACATTTACATGCAATCTATTATGAAAAGCATTGTAATTTGCAATGTGTAAATTACTATTGCCCAACAAATCTACTACTTTCACCTAGTTTACCTTATGCACCCTACTATTGAACATCTGTGTGACGTACTTATTATTGGAAGTGGCGCTGCTGGATTGAGTCACGCCTTAAAACTTGCCGATCATTGCCAAGTGATAGTGTTAAGTAAAAGTGATATTTCTGAAGGCTCAACCAAGTATGCACAAGGCGGCATTGCAGCCGTATTTGATGAAAATGATTCTATTGCGTCACACGTTGAAGACACGCTTTTAGCCGGCGACGGTTTGTGTGACAAAGACGCTGTAGAGTTCACAGCCTCTCAAGCCAAAGCTTGTATGCAATGGCTAATTGATTTTGGAATGCCATTTGATCGAGAACCCTCAGAAAACGGTGAAACTCGGTTCCATTTGACCAGAGAAGGCGGCCATAGTCACAGACGAATTTTACATTCGGCAGACGCCACTGGCGCCGCAGTACAAGTAACCCTTATAGAAGCAGTACAGCAGCACCCTAATATTCATCTATTCCAGCGTTACAACGCCATTGACTTAATCAAAAGTCAATACACAGAAAATCACTTATTAGGCGCCTATGTATGGAATAGGAAACGAGAAAGAGTGGAAGTTATCCGTAGCAAATTTGTTTCTCTGGCAACAGGGGGGGCGAGTAAAGTTTATCAATATACCTCTAATCCAGACGTATCTAGTGGTGATGGTATTGCCATGGCTTGGCGCGCTGGTTGCCGTGTTGCCAATATGGAGTTTAACCAATTTCATCCAACATGTTTGTATCATCCAGAAGCGAAAAACTTTCTAATTACAGAAGCGTTACGCGGAGAAGGTGCGAAACTTTGTCATTCAGATGGCACGCCTTTTATGCATAGATTTGATCAAAGAGGTGATTTGGCACCCCGCGATATCGTTGCCAGAGCCATCGATTTTGAGATGAAGCGCCTAGGTGCGGACTGTATGTATCTGGACATCAGCCATAAGTCCAGCGACTTTATTGTTAAGCACTTTCCCAATATTTATCGAAAGTGCCGGTCTCTGGGTATCGACATTACTCAACAATCCATACCTGTTGTGCCCGCAGCACATTATAGTTGTGGTGGTGTCGTTACCAATATTCATGCAAAAACTGATATCGCCAACTTATATGCGATTGGAGAGGTGGCTTATACTGGCCTGCATGGTGCAAACCGAATGGCAAGTAACTCTATTTTGGAATGTATTGTGTATGCTCATTCTGCTGCTCATCATATCACGGCGAGGCTAAATGAAAACACACCCGATGAACCAATAAAGGCTTGGGATGAAAGCAAAGTCAGTGACTCTGATGAGGAAGTTATTATTCAACATAATTGGCATGAGTTACGCTTGTTCATGTGGGATTACGTGGGTATCGTGCGAACCAATAAACGCTTAGAGCGTGCCCATCATCGTATTAAATTATTACAACAGGAAGTGAATGATTATTATTCCAACTTTAAGATCAGTAATAACTTACTTGAACTTAGAAACTTGCTGACCGTTGCTGAGTTAATAGTAAAGTCCGCCAAAGAACGTAAAGAAAGTCGAGGTTTACACTATAACTTAGACTTTCCTGACAAACTTGACGATCCCAAACCCACTATAATAAAGAGCGACCTTTAATCACTCGAACCCATCAAAAGAAGATTTTGCGGATCGTAATTAGACTATTTTAACACGGCCTTTAGTAACAACATCTTAATGTTTGGGATACTAGATAGCTTGCTTATACCAATCCATCCTAACAATTAGCCACTCAGCGAGATTTAAAGGCACCTAATCAAGGCGCTTGAATGAAAGAATAGTTGACCTATTT
>QIJM01000070.1 GCA_003232445.1 Paraglaciecola arctica | reverse complement strand
ATGCATCGGATGAATTACTTAATTATATATTGCGTTTGGTCACCTTTAGCCGCGAAAGCAACCAATTCGCCAATCCGTTATCGCCGCGTGCGACTAAGGCGTTGTTAAGCTCAGCTAAGGCGTGGGCCTTTATCAATAATAGAGATTTTTTAATTCCAGAAGATGTACAAGCCATACTGCCTGCAGTGGCTGAACATCGGTTACGCAGCGCTTCAAGCGACTTCAGTACTCAAGGTAGTTTAAGCAAAATGTTGCTCGAAGCCATCGACCCGATTGCAGCTTAGACTCTGTTATGACAGTACTACAAAGTTACTGGCACAAATGGTTAAATAAGCGCATTCCTGCGGCCATGCAGCATCACTTAAACCACCACAACATTTTTATTTTTCCGGCTAAATTTGGCCTATTGTTTTTATCTTTGTGTGTACTGCTATTTTTGCTGGGTACTAACTATCAAAATAACTTGATGTTGTTGTTGTGTTATTTTTTGTTAGCGATATTTTTAGTCAACTTATTGGCCAGCTATATCAACTTTGCTCGTATCGATTTACAAATTGGTAAGTGCCCTGAAGTGTTTGTTGGTGATAATTTGCATATTCCTCTATGGTTAAATGCCAACAACGATGACACCTCCCCTGTAAATGGACTATTACATTTTAAGTTCCAAGCCATTAAGCATAAATCCAGTAAAAAGACTAAAACTCAACATGACCAGCCAAGCACACTAGTCGATGCCGATGCATTTTCTAATCCAATAAACTTAAGCCAAAAGTGTCAACAGCGAGGAAAATTGACACTATCTAGAGTCACAGTAGAAAGCTTTTATCCTTTGGGCCTATACCGTTGCTGGACCCATTTGGCTTTTACTCACCAGATTACCGTTTTTCCTAAACCTTTACCTTGTGAGATACAACTGCATGTTAGTGAGCACAATAGTGCTAAAAAAAGTGGTGAAACCACCAATGAACAAGCTGGGCACGATGACTTTTCTCATCTCAAAGCATATCAAATAGGCGAGCCTTTAAACCATGTCGCATGGAAACAACTGGCTAAAGGCCGAGGCATGGTCAGTAAACAGTTTTCTTCCATTGGCAATCACATAGGTTGGCTTAAACTATCCGCTGAATATAAAAACAAGACGTTGTCGCATCCCAGCATGGAGTTAGAAATAGCATTAGACAAAGAGCTAGGCAAATTGTGTTACCAAGTAATTGAATTAAGCCGAACTCAACGAACTTTTGGTTTAGACCTAGGCGCGCAGTGTATTGCACCCAATAGCGGTGCTGGGCACCGACTCGCATGTTTACATGCACTAGCCTATTTCCCTGAAGGGGGCCGGTAAGCATGTTTCATCGGCTTAAACAAAAATCTAACGACCCAGGCACAGCTCAGCCCTCTAGAAATATTGCATTGTTATTATTGACGGTGGTATTAGTATTTGTCAGTTTTAGTCTTTTTTCTTCAGTACTCACTTGGATATTATTACTGGTGGTTTGTGGTGCAGTGATCAGAGGCGCTATTTACTGCAATTATTACAGACACTTACCGGCGATCCGCACGCTAAACTTATTAGCAGCGTTAAGTCTACTAGGTCTAATTTACTCGGCTTTGAGTGCCGGTTTATTATTTGGCATGGTCAATTTATTGATCCTCGCCTGTGCATTAAAGTTAATGCAAATGCGCAGTCAAAAAGACGTATACCAGTTGGCCATTAGTCTATTTTTTTTGATTAGCTGCGGGTTTATTTTTAATCAGTCTATTGGCTTTAGCCTATTTTATGCCTTGATGAGTTTGGCACTATTATTAAGCTTAGCTTGTTATCACGCCCCCTCGATAACTATGCAAAAACAGTTAAAAACCATTTCAATACTAAGTTTACAGGCTTTACCAATAGGTTTATTAATGTTTTTGGTACTGCCCCAATTATCGCCACTTTGGCACACACCCAAAGCCCAAGGTGCGCAAACAGGACTTTCAGCACAAATTACCCCAGGCGATATCGCCATCCTCTCCCAATCAAGTGAATTGGCATTTCGAGCAACCTTCGAAGACACCCCACCGATAGCCAGACAGCGATACTGGCGAGCCATAGTGATGGAAGACTTTGATGGCAAAACTTGGAAAGTTCATCCCTATCGTCAGAAAGCACGAGAATTTCAATTAAAAACAAAACAGCAATTTAAGCCTAAGTTGACCGGCTCTTTTTTTGATTATGAAGTGATTGCTGAGCCTACCTATCAACCCTGGTTATTTGCATTGGACATAGCGGTGCCAGCAGATACACAAAGCAGCAGAAACATCATGCAAAGCAGTGACTTTTTATTATTTAATCGCCAGCCAGTGGCGAGTAAATATCAGTACGCTGTGCGTTCATACCCTGAAGCATTGGCCAGCCAAACCCTTACCACAATCGACAAACGGCTTAATCTGACGCTACCTGAAAAGGGCAATAATAGAACCCGAGAATGGGTCAGTGGCCTGCGCGCACAATTTCAAGACAACAACGACTTTGTAAACGCAGTGTTAGATTTTTTTGTTGACCAGCCCTTTGTTTATACCTTACGCCCTGATGTTATGTTGGTTGATCCAGTTGACCGCTTCTTATTCGATAATCAAGCAGGGTTTTGCAGCCACTACGCCAGCGCGTTAGCCTACGCGCTTCGATTAGGCGGTATTCCTGCACGCTTAGTGACAGGTTATCAAGGCGGTGAGTTAGTAGAAAACGCCGGTGACTCGCCTTATTTAAGTATCTACCAATACGATGCCCATGCATGGGTAGAAACATGGGGCGATAAAACAGGTTGGCAACGCATCGACCCAACAGCCCTTGTATCACCAGATAGAATAGAATTTGGTTTACGCCAAGCTATGCAAGAAGAAGGCAGTTTTTTAGCTGATTCGCCCTTTGCCTTAGCCAGACTCACCAATATAGTTTTTCTGAATAATATCCGGCTTTTTTTGGCAGACTTAGACTACAACTGGAGCCGCTGGGTATTAGGATTTAATAGTGAAAGGCAGCGCGACCTATTCAAATCGATTTTAGGTAAGCTAACCCCAGAACGTTTATCTATATTAGGCGTAGGTATAATATTGACTATCGCTCTTTTACTGAGCTTATTTTTTCTGCCACATTGGTTACAAAATCGTGTAGGTACAACACAACGTTTGTACTTAAAGGCGCTGAGTGCGTTTGAAAAAGCAGGCACCCAAAGAGCCATTTGGCAAGGGCCGAGTGCATTTAGCCAACAGATCAGCGCACACTACTCAAATAAAATCAGTGATCCATTTTCTCATATCACCCAACTATATTTGCGATTAACCTACCAGAACAAGCAGGATACGGGTGTGTCAGTACTGAGCGCTAAACAGTGTCATCGTATGATGCGCCGTCATTTAACCCTATTAAAAACCGAGTTGTTAAAAAGCAAAGCTTAAATCCTCAACATCCCTTAGCGATAGCATGATTTTTATGGCATAATCCGCGCCGAATTTTTGCCCGCTATACGTCACCCACTTAAGGTACGTGATGGCAAACGATAGTTGAATATTAATACTGGGGGACCGACCTTGCTTACGACTGCAAATATTACAATCCAATTTGGCGAAAAGCCATTATTTGAAAATGTCTCAGCCAAATTTGGCAACGGCAATAAATATGGCCTGATTGGCGCAAATGGTTGTGGCAAGTCAACCTTTATGAAAATTATTGGCGGTGACTTAGAGCCTTCTGGCGGCAATGTGTCTGTCGACCCCGGTGAGCGTATTGGCAAACTAAAACAAGACCAGTTTGCCTACGAACAATGCAGCGTTATTGATACCGTTGTTATGGGTCATGGCGAGCTATGGGCAGTTAAAACTGAACGCGATGCTATTTATGCCAATCCTGACATGACCGAAGAAGACGGCATCAGAGTCGCCGATTTAGAATCTGAATTTGCCGAAATGGATGGCTACACAGCTGAGTCTAGAGCCGGTGAACTGTTGATTGGTGTGGGTATTCCTGTAGAACAACATTTTGGTCCTATGAGCGAAATCGCGCCAGGTTGGAAACTCAGGGTGTTACTGGCTCAAGTATTATTTTCTGATCCAGACATTATGTTACTGGATGAGCCTACCAACAACTTGGATATCAATACTATCCGCTGGTTGGAAACGGTACTTAACGAACGTAACTGCACCATGATCATTATTTCCCATGATAGGCACTTCTTAAATTCTGTATGTAGCCATATGGCAGACATCGATTACGGTGAAATTCGTTTATTCCCCGGTAATTATGATGAATACATGACAGCAGCCACCCAATCTCGTGAGCGCTTGTTGTCAGACAACGCCAAGAAAAAAGCACAAATATCTGAGCTTAGGGCTTTTGTGAGCCGTTTCTCAGCCAACGCGTCTAAATCAAAACAAGCCACATCCCGTGCGCGGCAAATAGATAAAATCCAATTGGATGAGGTGAAACCCTCTAGCCGTCAAAACCCATTTATTCGCTTTGAAGAAACTAAAAAATTACATCGTTTGGCCGTGGAAGTAGAAGGTTTGGCCAAAACATACGATGAAGAGCTATATAAAAACTTGGATCTGATGATCGAAGTAGGTGAAAGAGTCGCCATTATTGGCCCCAACGGTGTGGGTAAAACAACCTTACTAAAATGTTTAATCGGTGACACTGAACTAACTGCAGGCAGCGTTAAATGGTCTGAAAATAGCAACATTGGTTATTATGCGCAGGATCATGCAGCTGATTTTGAAGAAGACAAAACACTGATGGATTGGATGTACCAATGGGCCCAAGAAGGTGACGACGAACAGGTCATGCGCGGTACCTTGGGTAGATTGTTATTCTCGCAAAATGACATTAACAAATCAGTCAACGTGATTTCAGGTGGTGAACAAGGACGTATGTTATTCGGCAAGTTAATGCTACAAAAACCCAATATATTGGTAATGGATGAACCTACCAACCATTTAGATATGGAGTCCATCGAGTCTTTGAATTTAGCGTTAGAAAATTACAAAGGCACCTTACTTTTTGTCAGTCATGACAGAGAATTTGTATCCACTGTGGCCACGCGTATTAT
>QIJM01000209.1 GCA_003232445.1 Paraglaciecola arctica | reverse complement strand
ATGATAAAGACAGTATGTCGCTGCTCAAAGATTTGACCGAGGTAGAGTTTGATGGTGACAAAGAGTTGTTGTCTTCGTTGCAAAGTTGTATTTCTAACTGGAAAAACGACCTGATTTTACCAGAAGATTTAAAACATCGGACTCTGTCTCCCAGTGAAGTTGAGCATGCGGGATTCTACCAGCGTTACTACAATCACTTGCGGGCTTACAATGCACTAGATTTTGACGACTTGATCTTACTGCCTACCGTACTGCTAAAAAATAATGAGGCAGCCAGACAAAAATGGCAGAACAAAATCCGCTATTTGCTGGTGGATGAATATCAAGATACTAATACGAGTCAGTACGAGCTGGTTAGACTGCTGGTTGGCGAAAGAGCTAGATTCACTGTAGTAGGTGACGACGATCAGTCTATTTATTCTTGGCGTGGCGCAAAACCGCAAAACCTAGTGTTGTTACAAACGGATTTCCCAAAACTAAGAGTTATTAAGCTAGAACAAAACTATCGCTCGTCTGAGCGAATTTTGCACTGTGCCAACATTCTTATTCAGAACAATCCCCATGTGTTTGAGAAAAAGTTATTTTCTGAGTTGGGTTATGGTGATCCTCTACAGGTGATTATTGCCAAGAATGAAGAGCACGAGGCTGAGCGTGTGGTAGCTGAATTGATGGCTCACAAGTTTATGCAGGCCACAAAATTTAAAGATTATGCGATTTTATATCGAGGTAATTTCCAGTCCCGCATGTTCGAAAAAGTGCTTATGAGCAACCGTATCCCTTATAAAATTAGTGGTGGCATGTCATTTTTTGGTCGTACTGAAGTTAAAGACATCATGGCTTACCTGCGCCTTTTGGTCAATCAGGACGATGACAATGCGTTGTTGAGAGTAATCAATACGCCTACTCGTGGCATTGGTCGAGTGAGCTTAGAGAAACTCGGGAATTTAGCTAATCACAATCGCACTTCTATGTTTGAAGCCGCTTTCGATCCCAATTTACAGAGTGTTTTAACGAGCAAGGCACTAGCCTCGGTAGAACAATTTAGCCGCTGGATAGTAGAGCTTTCGGATAGAGCGGTCAGAGGTGATGGCATTGCGACCATTCGTGAAATGATCAAAGCCATGGGATATGAGGAGTGGTTGTATGAGTCAAGCACTAGCCCAAAAGCGGCAGAAATGGGCATGGCGAATATCAGCACCTTGTTTGGCTGGATCAGCGACATGCTTGAAGGTAGCGAACTAGATCCGCCAATGACACTGCAAGAGGTGGTTAATCGTCTGATTTTGCGCGATATGATGGAGCGGGGCGAAGATACCGAAGAAACAGACCAAGTACAGTTGATGACCTTACACTCATCAAAAGGTCTGGAATTCCCCTATGTATTCATGGTGGGCATGGAAGAGGGATTATTGCCCCATCAAAGCAGTATTGACGAAGATAATATCGACGAAGAAAGGCGTTTAGCTTACGTGGGTATAACCCGTGCGCAAAAAGTTTTGTTCATGACGTTAGTCAAAGAAAGGCGTAAATACGGTGAAGTGATCAATCCTGAACCCAGTCGATTTTTATACGAATTGCCACAAGATGATTTGGTGTGGGAGCACAAAAAGCCAAAAATATCGACACAAGAACGTCAGCAAAAATCTCAAGTGGGGATTGCTAATTTACGTAACATGATGAATAAGAGCTAGCGACTAACCTTTTTTATTTTTTATCTGAGCAAGTTCAATTTTTTCCGCTTTTTGTAAATACTTACCTTGGCCGAACTCACAGCCTACGCCTAGCAATGCTTGATGTTGTTTTTGGGTATCTATGCCTCCGGCGATTAACTTAAACTTCAAGTGCCCAGAAATAGATAACACAGACTGAATTAACTTTAAATTTCGTTCAGAACGAGGCAGCGTTTTGACAAAATAGTGATCCACTTTTACGTAATCAAAAGGATAAGAATACAAATAGCTCAAAGAAGCTAAGCCACTGCCAAAGTTATCCAACACTAAAGTGATCCCTGCGCGTTTTAATATTTTAATTGCAGGCAAGAAAAACTGAGAATGGCGATTTAGGGCATTTTCATCAAACTCAATGACTAATTGTTTAGGGTCAACGCCCGCTTCTTTTACCTGCTCAATCAGTTGTTTAGCTAAAGATGTTTGGGTGAGGTGGTGGATGGATAAGTTAATCGCAATCCGTTTATGATTATCAGCTCCATTCAATTGCCAATCTTGCAGTATTTCGCAAGCTTTAGTCAGCATGAACTTGTCAAATTCTACAATGAGGCCAAACTGTTCGGCAATCTGCCAATATTGCTCTCGCTTAATTTTACCTATGCTGGAATGCTCCCAACGTACGTAACACTCTTCGTATATTATTTCTTGATTGGTGAAATTAAATATTGGCTGTGAATAACTTTCAAAGGCTTTAGCTTTGAGTGTTTTTCTAAACTCGTCTTCTATTTCCAATTCTTCGAGCAGCTTTTCTCGCATAGTCTTATCAAAAACAATATAGCGCCCGCGGCCTAACGACTTTGCTTGATACATCGCGGCATCAGCATCTCGTAGCACTTCGTCAGCCGTTTGGTAGCCAATTTCGATATAGGCGATGCCTATACTGGCACCTGAATACATATCTTTATTTTCGATGTTAAAGGGTTTGGCAATGGAGCTGATAATACGCGCAGATATTTCTTCGATATCGGTTGGAGAGTCATAATTGTCAAACAGTACAACAAACTCATCGCCACCTAAGCGGGCAAGCAGATCATGACCACGGATACACGAGCCAATTCTAATTGCCACCTCTTTTAAAAACAGATCTCCAGCCATGTGACCTAAGGAATCATTAATTTGTTTGAATCTGTCTAAATCAATAAATATTACCGCATAATTACTTGCTGTATAACGTAGCTTGCTGGCAAGTGCCAGTTCGAGGCGGCTATTAAATAAAACGCGATTTGCTAAGCCTGTTAGCGAATCATGTTGCGCGTCATGTTCAAGCTGTTGTTGTGCTTGTAAGCGTTCTTCAATTTGTTTTTGTAGAAATAAGTTGGTGCTGTTGAGTTCTTCTGTTCGCTCTTTCACTTCTTGTGTAAGCCTTTGGTTATAGGCTTTAATTGCATCGGAAGATTGTTTACGGCCTAATGCCACAGCAATGTGGTGAGAAACAAAACGTAAGAATTCTAAATCTTTAAGGTTGTATTGCTTTTCCTTGCCGTAGCTTTGCACGGCTATAACGCCACAAATTTCACCCTCTATAATCAGTGGCGAGCCAATCCATGAATTCACTTTTTGATACATGCTTTCAGCCAATTTTACAGACAGTTCATTGGCTTCACTTAATTGATGCACTCTAGTGGAGTCTATCAACTCTGCACTGCCGTGCCTGATAACATACTCAGTGAGACCTAAGCCCATTGGACGCGGTTCAATTTGTGATTGTACTTCGTCTTTGTAATAGGGGAACTGCAGAGCTTGGTTAACATTGTCTATCATGGCGACATAACAATTAGGCGCGCCAATTAAACGGGATAAAGTGTCATGAATGGCGGAATAAAAATCATTCATGTCTCCTTCTACTGAAGCTGAAAGTTCGGATATTTCAAACAATGCCTGCTGTAAGGATTCTACTTTTTGCCTTTCACTGATTTCTTCTTGTAATTCATCATTGATTTGCCTTAACTGCTTAGTGCGCTGGCGAATAGTTTTTTCAGTTAGCTCTCGACTTTTGACTCTGTCAACGCAGTTAACTATATGCTGAGAAACAAAAAGTAATATTTCCAAGTCAGCCTGACTATAACGAATAGACTCGTCATAACTTTGCACCACCATAGCACCGATAACTTGTGAGCCCCTTTTTAAGGGCACACCGATCCAGTCAACAGGATGCGCACCTAAATCTTTGACTGATATGTCAACAAGTTGTTGTTGATAGGTTTCTTGGGTGAGAAATAAATGGTTACCTGTTCGCAGTATGTAGCCAGTAATACTATTTTTTAGATCTTCAGCTGAAACTTGTGAAACCACTTGCTCATCAAATTCATCGACAAAATAGACAAAATCAATGACTTCGCTTTCTTCTTCATAAAAGGCTACAAAGAAATTCTGAGCGGGCATAAAGCCGCCAACAATGTCATGAATTGCAGAGTATAGGCTGGATAACTCATTGATTGAACTAGCTAATTCCGAAATATCAAAAAGCGACTTTTGAATTGACTCAGAGCGCTTATATTTTTGCGTTATCTGTTGCAACTGAGGAACAAGCTCTCGCAGTTCCTCTAAAGACAGTTGATTGGCGATATTTTTAGGTGTCATTGGCAAAGTTGATTGTTCTTCTATATTGAAGTAAGCGCAGAAATCAAGCCATCAAAAGTAAACTATTCAGATCAAAAAGACCACCCTAAGAGTGGTCTAATTTACAACAAGGTTGCAGTTATTTTTTTAAACCTAGATACCTTCAATCATATATTCAATTGCAGCTTTAATGTCATCATCTGAACAATCGCCGCAAGTACCCATTGGTGGCATGCCGCGTATACCATTGATTGCATTTTGCCATACTGTATCAAAGCCGTTCTCTAAAAGAGGAGACCAATCTGCCGCATCTTGCAATTTAGGTGCATTTAAAACACCCACACTGTGACATGCAATACAAGATTTTGCATAAATATCTGAACCTGATCTAGGTCCTGAAGATGCTACTTCCACTTTTGTACCGGCTATATGTACTTTACCAATAGGCTGAATGCGAGCCTTAATATCGTCTTCACTCATTTCTTGTGCTTGTACTACCAAAACGCTAAAAACACCTATACAGATACATAAAAAGGCTTTAAATTTCACAATATTCCCCAAATCAGGCTTTGTTTACCTTAAAAAAACTGAGGCAGATTATAACTATTAATGTTGTGTGAACAACTATTTAACTAACAAATCTAGGTGAATTCGCATTTTTTATTTAAACAAGGTGATTTTTTAATTGTCTATAAACATTACAACCTCACATGGTTGATCTAATATACGCATTCAAAATGGTATTATTTATGTTTAGTAACGTTTTTACAGAAGGGGTCAATAATGGTAATAATAACGCGCCTATTGGGCATCATGTGTTGTGTTGTGTTAACTGGCTCAGTCTGTGCCCAGCAACCAAAAATTCCACTCTCAGATAGTACTTACGAATACCAGCTAGTCACTAAGGGAATAGATATCCCTTGGGGTATGGCTTGGCTAGACAAGAAAACCATACTTGTTTCTGACCGTAAGGGCGAGCTGAGGATCATCAGCAATGGCAAACTATTGAGCGAAAAAATCGCAGGATTACCCGAGCTTAGGGCACAAGGTCAAGGCGGTCTGTTAGATGTTGCAGTCGATCCAAACTATGACCAGAATAAGCTCATATACTTTTCTTATTCCGGTTTAGAAGGTGCAGGTGAAGGTGCTCATACATCAGTTATGCGCGCTAAATTACAAGATTTTAAATTGACCGAACAAACCATTATTTTTGAAGGTGCCCCCAACACCACTAAAGGCCATTGTATATTTCCAGCGGTGATAGAGGAAATCGTGACGTTAATCCACAACGCTTAGACCGAGACGCAGGTAAAATCCATAGAATTAACAGCGATGGCAGTATTCCAGAAGATAATCCATTTGTTGACCAGAAAAACGCTAACCCTTCTATTTATTCATACGGCCATCGCAATCCCCAAGGTATGGCAATGCATCCAGTAACAGGCGATATTTGGACTCACGAACACGGGCCTAAAGGCGGTGATGAAATCAATATCATCCAAGCAAGTGCAAATTATGGCTGGCCCGTGGTCAGCTACGGAGTCAATTATAGCGGCTCGTCTTTTACTGACCTGACTGAAAAAGAAGGCATGCAGCAACCTGCTTGGTATTGGGTACCTTCAATTGCGCCATCAGGCATGACCTTTGTTACTAGTGATGTCTACCCTGACTGGAAAGGCAAAGTCATAGTGGGTTCATTAAAGTTTGCCTACCTAGTAGCACTTGAATTAAATGGCGACAAAGTACTCAGTCAAGAAATTTTGTTCCCCGGAATAGGCCGAGTACGCAATGTGAAACAGGGAGCAGATGGGTATATTTATGTGGCCACTGATGGCGCTGGGATATTTAAAATAGTGCCTAGTAAATAAGCTGAACTCGATGTATGGACTTTAGTTGTGGCTTCTTTGATGTTCATATAGCACAGTCAGTGCTACTTAAATTTACATAAAGGAGCTTGTAGCTGAGGCTCTTATAATATTGATTAGGTGTAGTAGGTAATCCTCAATATTAAACTGTTTGGTCGACAGACTTAAATAGGTGGCACTCAAGGGATTGGTGATCCCACACCAGCCACCGTAAAGCAATTTCGGCCAGAATCCTTACTGGCATACAAGGCTTTATCCGCAGACTCAATCATACGCTCAGGCGAGATATCAAGCCCTGGAATAACAGAATAAATACCATAACTCATAGTGACCAAGTCATCGGCAGGAGATGTGTCGTGTTTAATCCTTAATAAAGCTAAGGCCTTCATGATTTTATCAACCACCTGAATGGCTTCTTTGACATTAGTGTTTGGCAAGATGAGTGCAAATTCTTCACCACCATACCGACAAATTGAGTCTGACGAGCGATTAATAATGTTTCCCATACACTCCGACACTTTTTGTATACATCGATCACCAACAATGTGCCCATATTGGTCGTTGTATAATTTAAAAAAATCTATATCGCAAATAATTAGCGTCAGCGATTCTTTTTGTCGTTTATGCCGAGTAATTTCCTTAAGTAACTGCCGATCGAAATAGCGCCGGTTATACAAACCAGAGAGCGCATCGGTGTAAGTTAATTGTTCAAGTTCTATATTGGATGCTTCTAGAGCCGCAGTTTTTTCTGTTAAGGAGATCGTTTTTTGGGAGACTTGCTGTTCCAAGGCTTCCACAAACAATTTTTGCTGATGAATTTCTGCATTTTGGGCATGAGTTCTATATCTCACGTAGAGGAACAAACAAAAAGTAATCGCTAAAACATATAAACAATAAGCCCACCAGGTTTTCCAAGGTGGCGGAGTGACTGTGATACGAATTGCAAGTTCGCTGTCGGTCCACTCGTCATCGCCGCGGGATGTTCTCACCCTAAAAAGATAAGTGCCGCCATCAAGGTTCATATAGGAAGCTGTGTTTTTACTGCCTATGTAAACCCATTCATTGTCAAAGCCTTCAAGCATATAGGCATATTTATTTTGTTGTGGAGCGTATAAATCCAGAGACGAAAATTCAAGAGAGAAGAGGTTTTCGTGATAAGAAATAAAAATATCCTCTACATAGGAAAAAGGCTTATCCAGTAATGTGATCGAGCCCATTTTTCGAAACTCGGTTAACACTACTTGGGCATTATTCTCTACATGCTTAATTTGCAAAGGATTGAAATAGTCAATACCTCGAGGGCCGCTAATATAAAGGTGACCATCACCCGTTTTGACCAATCCGTCGGTATAGTATTTATTCCCTAACAAACCGTCGTCTTGATTATAATTCCATATTTCATTGGTTTTCGGGTTTAGTTTGGTAAGGCCCTTACTGGTGGCCAACCACAAGTTACCGTCTTCATCATCCGAAATGCTTTTAATTAGGCCGCTAATCTGGCCATCTTGTGCGGTGAATCGTTGAAATTTGTTGGTTTTTTCGTCCAGTCGATTAAGACCTTTTGTAGTGCCCACCCATATAACGCCATCACTGGTTTGATAGATGGCTTGTATGATATTGCCTAATATACTGGTCTCGTCTTCAGTCCGTTCTTTAAAAATGTAAAATTGTTTTTTAGTATCATCCCAAAGATTAAGCCCCGCGCCTGTACCTACCCACAGGCGATTTTGTTTGTCACGATACAGAAAAAGCACTTCTATGTGGCTTAAGCTAAAGGGGTTGCCTAGCTCGGGCATTAGGTGTTCAAACTCTTCCTTCAGTGCATCATACACATACAGTCCGTTTTTAAAGGTGCCCACCCAAATTCGCCCATCGGCTGTGCTATTGATTGCCAGCACTTCCTCAATGCCGGAGTGTTTAACTTCAGTAGCCGTACCGGTATCAATGTTGTATCTTATTAGCGCCGATTGCTGCGCAAACCAAAGCGTTGAATCTGTGGTTTGATGAAGTACCGGTTTATAACTCCGCATTCGCTTGGCATTTTTTCTAGCCGTGGAATCAATAGGTAGCAAAGAAAAAACATCCGGACTGAGCTCGGTTATCGTTTTTGTGCCTTTTTGTACTCGATACAACTTGCTGTCTACGGTAGCTATAATTAGATTACCATCGGAATCGCTTATTAAACCGTTCGGCGATTCAAACTTGTTACTGTTCAACTCGAAGAAGTTTCTATTTTGAGTGATTTTGTAAATACCATAAGTCTCTGATGTTGCCCAGACTATGTCTTGTTTGTCTTGGAAAACAATGCGTATAGCGCCCTCGTTCGGCATCTCAACACGGGAAAACGTTTTCTGCCCAAGCATAAGCTGAAATAAACCAAGATCGGAAGCCACCCAAATTAGTCCACTGCGGTCTTCGATTAAGGAATAAATTCTTCCTAATAGGTTTTGATCTGTTCCTTTTATCTCCCGAAAGGTTTCTTCCTGCGGGTTGAATATTAAAACGCCACGGGCTGTGCCAACGTAAAGCTCACCTTGCTTCGATTGCAATATGTGACGTATTTGATTCTTATCCGAGGTGGCCAAGCTTTCAGGAGCGGGTATGTAAACTTTAAACTCCTTTGTTTTTTTATCATATAAGTTAAGGCCATAAGACGTGCCTACCCAGAGTGAATTTGGGCCAGCATCTCGAATAGCCCAAATGCGATTGTTGGAAACAGTGGTTTCATTAGTTTCGTCGTGTTGGAAGCGTTCAAAAACGGCGCTGTCTTCGCTCTGTCGATTTAATCCGTCAGCATAAGTACCGAACCACAGAGTACCTTGAACATCCTGATGCATAGACTGTACTCTGTTAGAGCTTATACTGGCATCGTTAGCCGGATCGTTTTTGAAGTGTTGGAAAATATTGGTTTTAGGATCGTAACGACTAGCGCCTCCACCCCAGGTGCCAACCCAAATGGCGCCGCTTTTTTCTAAGAGGAGATTTCCGGCATTGTTGTGCGATAAGGAAGAAGGGTTGCCAATGTCATTTTCAAGCACATTGACTTTCTTACCATTATAGATCATAAGGCCATTTTCAGCGGTTCCTAACCAAAGGAAACCTTGATGGTCTTGAAGGATGGAATATATATGGGAAGAGACAAACCCGTCGTCTTCGTTTAGAAGCTCTATCTTGTAGTTTGTATCTTCAGCTAAAGTAATATAACTCAGCAGACATAAAGCCACAGCGCTAATCATTCTCACTAAATACAACATAAAATCCTTATTGGGCTTAATACCTGCATCAACCAGAGCATGTTCAGGTAAAAAAA
>QIJM01000372.1 GCA_003232445.1 Paraglaciecola arctica | reverse complement strand
AGGTAGTCGGCTAACGCTTGCGTCACTTGCGTCAATTGCTGCAAGTGCAGGCCTTCTGTAAAAATAACTAATTTATTGAGTTTTGACTGAACAGGTGAAATAGACGCAGAGGCAGAGTTTTGCGCACCGGCTAAGGTTGTAGCGCTACATAAAGTGCCACCAGTCAAAGTAAAATCGCTTAAGCCATGTTGGCAAACTAAGTTACCTAAATACAAATGGGACAATAAATCTTTATCAGCAATTTTTATTTCAAACACTATTTAATACCATATCAATCAAAGTGAACGCATGGTATCCAATGACATAACAGAATGCTATTAGGCCGTTATGCTTGTTTAAATTAATAATACCAATCCATCCTAACAATTAGCCACTTTATCTATTGAATAAGCAGTTAGTTTCAGCAACCATGTAAATCACCCAGTGTTCTTAAGCCGCAACCATATATTCGTTTATGACCATCAATATCCAGCCTATTGGCAAAATCAGAACACCTTACAAAGAAAAATTTGCCATACCTCGCCAACCCGGTTTGGCCAAAAGCGCCGAAGGGGAAATCATCTTTTTTGAGGAGTTTAACGATCCCAACTATCTGCGTGGTATAGAACAATTTAGTCATCTATGGCTACTGTTTCATTTTCACCAAACGGCAGATAAAGGCCATTCACCCTTGGTACGTCCTCCTCGATTAGGAGGCAACCAGAAGCTTGGCGTGTTTGCCACACGCAGTACTTTTAGACCCAACGGCATGGGCATGTCTGTGGTCGAGTTTGGGGCAGTGAGTTATCAAAACAACCAGCTTAGCCTAACTGTTAAGGGTATAGATTTATTAGACGGCACACCTATTTTAGATATAAAACCTTATGTACCCTACGCAGATAGTATTCCACAAGCATCAGGAGGCATGGCGCAACATAGCCCCGAATTGCTGGCAGTCACTTTTACCGAACAAGCCAATGGGCAATTACACATGCTTGAACAGCGCTATCCGGCATTAGGTTTACTTATTCGAGAAGTACTCAGCCAAGATCCTCGCCCTGCCTATCACCAACATTCTCATCCAGATAAAACTTACGGCATGACCTTGTACGATCTCAACATTCAATGGCAAGTTATTAACCAACAAAATGTGGTGCTGACAATACACCCAAAATAATTCAGCTACAGTGACAATAATAGCTTTAGCCAAGATAGCTGTTAGAATAAGCGCCGATTTTCCCTTCAAACCCTAGAGATTTTATCGTTCATGCGCACTAGCCAATATTTATTATCCACGCAAAAAGAAACCCCAGCCGACGCAGAAGTCATTAGCCACCAGTTAATGTTACGTGCAGGTATGGTCAGAAAGTTAGCTGCTGGTTTATATACTTGGCTACCCTCAGGTTTACGTGTGCTAAATAAAGTAGCCAATATAGTGCGCGATGAAATGAACAAAGCGGGCTCGATAGAAATATTAATGCCTGTCGTTCAACCGGCAGACTTATGGCAAGGATCAGGCCGCTGGGAAGAATACGGCCCTGAATTACTGCGTATAAAAGACCGACATTCACGTGACTTTGTATTGGGTCCGACTCATGAAGAAGTGATCACCTCATTAGTCAAAAACGAAGTCAACAGTTACAAACAACTGCCACTTAACTTGTATCAAGTGCAAACTAAATTCAGAGACGAAATCCGCCCAAGGTTTGGCATTATGCGAAGTCGTGAATTCACCATGAAAGATGCTTATTCATTTCATCTGGATCAAAGTTGCTTAGAAACAACCTACCAAAACATGTATCAAGCTTACTGTAATATTTTTCAACGGATTGGCTTAGATTACCGCCCGGTAATAGCCGACAACGGTTCAATTGGTGGCAGTGCTTCTCATGAATTTCATGTATTAGCGGAGTCAGGCGAAGATGATATAGCGTTTAGTAATGACTCTGATTATGCGGCGAACATTGAAATGGCAAGTACTTTAGCGCCTATTGGTGACTGCCCTGAAGGCACTCAAAACCTAGAAAAAATTGCCACGCCAGAGCAAAAGACTATCGAAGATGTCTCAGCATTCTTAAAGATCCCTGCTGAGCAATCGGTTAAAACACTCATTGTATTGGCGGAGTCAGACAAAACAGACAAACAAGGGTTAGTCGCATTAGTTTTACGTGGTGATCACCAACTTAATGCAGTCAAAGCAGAAAAACTAGCGGCTGTATTTGCTCCACTGACCATGGCAAGTGAACAACAAATAGAAGACACACTTAACTGCACCATCGGTTCACTTGGTCCAGTTGGCATGACCATCCCTGTGATAGTTGATGCGAGTGCCGCTCATTTAGCTGACTTTGTTTGCGGAGCCAACGAAGAAGGTTTCCATTACACAGGTGTAAACTGGTCAAGAGACGCAGCTGAGTTTGCAGTGGCGGATATTCGCAATGTAATAGCAGGTGATGCATCGCCAGACGGCAAAGGCACTTTAGAAATAAAACGTGGTATCGAAGTAGGTCACATATTCCAACTAGGCGATAAATACTCACAAGCGATGAGCTGCGGTGTGTTGGACGAAAACGGTAAACACAAAATACTCAGTATGGGTTGTTATGGCATAGGCGTATCACGCATAGTCGCTGCGGCAATTGAACAAAATCATGATAAGTATGGGATCATCTGGCCCGACGCCATCGCTCCTTTTAAAGTCGCACTTATCCCGATGAATATGCACAAATCACATCGCGTTAAAGAAATCGCCGAATCGTTGTATACCCAATTAAAAGAAGCCGGTGTAGAAGTGCTATTTGATGACAGAAAAGAACGCCCTGGCGTGATGTTCAACGATATGGAGCTTATCGGTATACCTCACACAATAGTGATAGGTGAACGTAACCTTGATGAAAATAAAGTAGAGTACAAAAATCGCCGTAGTAGTGAAAAACAATTGATTGAAATCGACAAATTGGCGGAGTTTGTTGGCAACTTATGAGAAATAGTGAGGGTAGATTGCTATTCTTAACACATTAAAAAAAGCGCCATGAATGCGTTTTTTTATTATATAAAACAAGTTCTTAGAAACTTGCATACATACCTTTACTAATAAGTTTATACTTAATTCAGTTTAGCTTTAGTGATATTGTTCAAACTCATGGATGCAACCAGCTTATTAATGAGATCATAAATGCAAGTGACCTTCTTCGGTGTGCGCGGCTCCTGCCCTGCTCCCGGCCCTGAGTTTATTAAATATGGTGGTAATACTTCTTGTGTGCACGTTTGTTTAGACGACGGCACCGACATTATTTTAGATGCGGGCACAGGCATAAAAAACCTCGGTCAAAAACTGATTAAACAAACTAACGACATCCATTTGTTACTCACGCATAATCACTGGGATCATATCCAAGGCTTTCCTTTTTTTGCGCCCATTTACCAACCAGAACGTAATATTTTTATTACCCCAGGACAGATCACTTTTGATGCGAACCATGCCATTTTAGAACAAATGAGTGACAGCTATTTCCCGATAGATTACAAAACACTGCCATCGAATATTCACATTATCCCTCAACCCAAAGAAGTCAAACATTGGAAAATTGGTGAAGCCAAAATCAGTCGTTTAGCCATAAACCATCCTGGTAGCGGTAGCTCGTTTTGCATAGAAGCCGATGGCAAAAAAGTCGCGTACATCACTGACAACGAGTTATATCCTCCCTACAAAAAAAATACCGACTTTTTAGACTGGGTTGAATTTAGTCGTGATGCAGATCTGATCATTCATGATGCACAATATATGATTGCTGATATGCCCGGCAAATCAGGCTGGGGGCATTCGGTAGCAGAAGAGGCCGTTAAACTCGCCATGGGCAGTCGAGCAAAACGTATGGCACTATATAGCCACGATCATATTCGTACAGATGACGAAATTGCCGAGATAGAGAGTCATTGCCAAGAGATCATCGAAATTGGCGGCGCGGACTTAGCACTATTTGCCGCAGCCGAAGGTTTGACAGTTACATTATAGGGAACGAAGTTTTTGACAGAGCGTAATCAATATGCGTTGTTGTTGTCGGGCGGTGGTGCAAGAGCCGCATATCAACTAGGCGTGCTTAAAGCCATTGCCACCTTTTTACCACGCAACCAAGGTTTACCTTTCCCCATTGTCTGTGGTAATTCAGCTGGTGCAATTAACGCAACAGGCTTAGCCTGCTATGCTTCTTGTTATCACCTTGGGCTAAGAAAATTAGAGTGGGTATGGAAGAATTTTCACACCCGCCAAGTCTACGACAGTGGCATTAGAGATGTATTTAAACATTTAGCCGGTAATTTTCTGAGTAGTTTCCAATCCGAGCAAAATCAAAAGAACCCCTCTAGTTTATTAAACAATCAGCCTTTGAGGCGCTTGATCAGAAGTCGCTTAGACTTTCATCGTATCGATAGAAATATATCAAGCGGCCACTTGCGCGCTATCACTATCAATGCCTCTAGCTACACAAGCCATGACTCTATCAGCTTTTACCAAGGGCAAAGCGATATCGAACCTTGGCAACGGGAACAAAGACGAGGCATACCTTGCACTCTAAATTCAGAACACTTGATTGCTTCATCGGCTATTCCAATGCTGTTTCCACCCGTAAAAATGTCAGGAGAATTTCTTGGCGATGGCTCAGTGCACCAATTATCCCCTCTGAGTCCTGCAATTCATTTGGGCGCAGAAAAAATACTGATCATTGGCGTTGAACAATCTGAGAAAACATCTCGGTTTACCGATATGAATCGATTTCCCAGTAGCATCGCCATAGCAGGGCATTTGCTCGATAGCATTTTTGCCGACAGCCTAAAGTCCGATCTTGAACGTCTTACGCGAATTAACGAAACCATCGCGCATATGACACACAAACAACAGCAACAAACCAAGCTAAAAACTATCGACACCTTGGTGATCAACCCCACCATTAACTTTAACGAAATGGCCGCCAAACACTTTCACCGTATGCCGTCGGGGATCAAGATATTGCTAAGAATGATGGGGCTGCACGATAAACTGAGTTATCTATTGTTTGAAAAAGAGTTTTGCCGCGAGTTGATTGATTTGGGTATGCAGGATGGGTTGGCTAGGCAGGAGGAGTTACGTAGTTTTTTGTCTATATAGCAGATTCCTTTTTATTCATGCCCTAACGGGCACTGTCATCCACCCTCATCTGTCAGGCTAGATAATTGGACTCCCCCGCACCCTAAAGTGCATAAACGAAGATAAAAATCAGCTGGTTAAGTCAGTCGACAACATAGAGCTTCGGGCTCGCAGGCTAGATTTGACAACCAGTTCGCGTAAATATCATAGAGCCTGGGTTAGCTACTCAATTAGAGCTCGTACATAAGTACGCATTTATTTATTTGGTTTACTGTTTTTGTTGTTGACATGGGGGAGTCCACATAAGTTGTCGCGCTTAATATTAATTCTATGTTTATTAGCAACTTTTTTGAATTTAAACATAAATATCTAAACGTTTTGGCCCTTTGGGTTTATTCTGCTCAGTGTCGACACTATCATCTTCAACTTGGTCAGGATTGGATCCCAACTCTGGGCTTTGTTCATTTTTGTTGCGTTGTTGCTTCTTTCTAGCGTCCCTTTCTTCGCCTTTTAGTTCCTTTTCTTCATCACTTAAAGCGCGCAACTCCTCTTGCTTATCAATTCT
>QIJM01000182.1 GCA_003232445.1 Paraglaciecola arctica | reverse complement strand
TAGCAGGCAGAATAGTCAAACAAGGGCGACTTGTAACGGGGTTACTCAAAATGGATTTATCGAATGGAAGTTTACAAGAATTGTTGATTTTGCCCTCTGCTGGAGACAATGGTTATCCCGGTTTAGTGTTAAAAGAAGGTATGCTTTATATCAGTTATTATTCATCTCATGAGGACAACAAAAGCAGTGTGTATTTAGCTAAAATAAGGGTTTGTTGAACTTTTACACACCAAGCAAAATTGAGTCTAGATAAAATCAAATAACGAAGTGCCTGTCACCCGAGCAAAAGTCGCTTGAGCTGCCTGTAATGCAGTTTCTTGTCGGCTAAGTTCTGACACTGCTTCGGCGTAATCTACATCTTCTATGCTCGAGCGTGCCGATTTATTAACTATTTCCAAGTCTAGATTTGAAGCAAGTACAGAGTCAGCAACATTGATCCGGCCACCAATTTTAGAGATGGCATTAGCGATACTCGTTAATGAATTATCCACACCAATCAGAGCATCTGATAACGCTTTATCAAAGTCTCCGTCACCAATATTGTCGTTATTCAATGCATTGGCAAAATCATTCAGTGTTTCAGCTATATTTTTCTTCTCTGAGCTCTCTAATTGAAAATTAACTGTGTCACCTGTAACACCCTCAATATTAAGCTCTAAACCATTGTACAAAAATGCACTACCACTTAAAAAGTCAACAGTATCTAACACAACACCTGTACCTACATTGGTTATTTGGGCTTGAGTGGCTGAAATAATACTGACTTGAAATTCGTTATTAGCTGGGTTTACTGCATCATAATTATTTTCATGAAACTTATCAAAAGCGCTTTGCCCTTGTAACGCTAACGATGCAGATGTTGCCCCTACAGAGCCAGTGATAGTAGATTTTAATCGAGCTAAAACATCTTCAAATATACTCAGCCCCGAGTTATTCATTTGTAATCGAATATTATCCGACACCTGAATTTCGTTCTCACCTCCGTCTCCTTCGAAGTTGTATTTGTTACCTGCGGCACTCGCGTCGAAACTAAATGCGGGTGATCCTGACTGAAACCCAGCAAAAATATATTTTCCAGAAGAGTCTCGGCTATTCATTAAATCAAACACTTGATCACGAATTTGGCCGATTTCTATAGCAATCGCTTTTCTGTCTCCAGCACTGATAATGCCATTGCCCGACTGGATCATTAATACTCGAGCACGGTTAATCGCATTATTCACACTGCTTAAAACAGTTTCTTCTTGCTCCAAACTATTGGTCAATAAATTATAATTTTTTTTATACTGGGCAATCAAATCAATCTCTTCGGTCAATCTTATGACCTGCGCGGCTCCCACAGGATCATCTGACGGACGCAATAGTTTTTTGCCTGAAGATAATTGTTGCTGAATATTTGATAAATCCGCTTGGTTATTCAATACAGCTTGAATACTACGATCGTAAAGTTGCCCTGTGGAAATACGCATAATTTAATCCGTTTATTTATCGAGCAACCGCTAAAATAGTGTCAAACAAAGTCTGTGCCGTACTTAACAAACGCGCAGCAGCCGCATAAGATTGCTGAAACCTAATTAAGTTGGCTGCCTCTTCATCCAAACTCACACCAGAAACAGATTGAAACCAATCAGATGACTGAGATTTAAGCGCATCTGCCGCTTGCAGTGCTATGTTGGCACTCGCCGATTTTTGACCTATATCACTGATAACATTCGCGTAAGCCTCATGAAAGCTAACAAGCCCGCCTGAGCCACTGTTATTCACTTGCATCAGATCCTGATTTTGCAAATCAGCCAGAACTAATCCATTACGATTATCATTTAAGCCATCAGTGTTGTATGTAATCGTAAAACTATCTCCCGCTTTGGGCACACCTTGCAAAGATAAGTCGAAGCCAGGGTAGTCATCCAAGGCACTAAATGCAGCGGGCCAAACAGGACCTGCACCAACACTTTCAGCTTGAGCTAACAAATTACTCAAATCTGTAGTACCTGACACAACTGTAATAATGGTACCGGCGCTATCAAGCACTTGATACTCATCAATGGCAGTAAACAAAATTTGAGCCGGTGCACCGACGCCACCAACACCAGTGGGTGAACTACCAGGATCATGAATACCACCAGCATCATCAAATGCAGATGCGCCACTGTTGCCGAAGGTGTTGTCGATAAAAGTATTGCTGACAATGGTAGAAACCAATTTAGCATCACCAAGATTATTCAGGCTTGCATCGACACGCATAGGTAAAGCAAGCGCGAGATCTTCTGGTCTTGTCATGACAATTTCAATACGATCGGCGGTATTTTTAGTAGGTTGTAGTAAAAATTGATCTCCAGCGGTATAACCAGAGCCACTAGCAAACTCCAGTTCAATACCACCTATGACTGATGTGAAAGTGCCCGATTCGGCGTCTACCGCTGGGTAGTTTTGTGTGATGGCTATGCCGTCTATATCTGTTACTGGTGTACCATCCGCGTTTAACGCTGCAACTGTTATGTCTAAAGTGGGCGGCACTCCGCCTGTGACAGTGTTAATGGTCACTTCATAGTCCGCACTGGTTATCTCACTTGCTGCACCTTTGGTAATGCGTCCAGAGACCGAACTAAAAGTAGTATTATCTGGGTAACTTAATCCCACAAATTCTGGTAGAGAGAATATATCACCACCGAGTTGTTGATCTAAATCCATGCCTTGTCTATTTTGAGTATTGAGAGCTTCTGTCAAAGATATCGCTATTTGCCCAAGCTCTCGGCGACTAGTTTCGAGCACTTCATCACGATATCTAAACAGGCCACCTATGGCACCACCCAAGCCACTTTCATTGATGTTCAAAGTGGTGGGCTTGCCATTACTCGTAAGCTGCAATGACTTGTAATTTAAGTCCGCATCATTATTCACTTCAAATACGCTAAATGAGCCATTTTCCAGCACCAACGACTCGCCGGACTTTAGACTAACCATGACCACGCCATCGTTTTTTCCACTGTCACGGGTTTCAATAGAGACTAAACTTGCCAACTCTAAAATTGCATTATCTCTTTGATTTTTTAATGCGCCAGGCTCGTCAAATCGATTATTGGCTTGATTTGTTCTAATAGCACCATTTAAGTCTGCAATGGATCGAACTATAGAATTGAGACGATTAATATTGGCATTGACTTCAATATTTAGTTCTTCTTCTTTGCCCCGCAAAAATCCAGAAATCGTACTAATCTGCCCCACTAGTGACTTAGCTTCACCTAAAACTGCCTGCCGACCAGAGATACTGGTGGGATCATCAGCCGCCGTTTGTAGCGATGCAAAAAAACGGCTCATGCTGGCAGAAATACTATTCGCTTCACTGGCAAATACGTTGTCTAGTACCGAAGTTTTATTGTAATAATTTTCAAATTCACTTTGTAAGGTCGTATCGCGGCGCAATTGATTTTGTGCAAAAATATTCAGCACTCGCTCGGTAGTTGACCGTCCTACCCCCCCCGTTAACTGACTTTCAAAAGTAGTGCGCTCACGCACAAAACCCTCGGTATTAACGTTGGCAATATTATTAGCTGTTGTATTTAACAGTCGGCTACTGGCGTTGACACCACTTGTCGCAATGGAGAATAAATCTGCATTTCTGATGTTGTTATTTGCACTAGTAATCATTTCATGTTGCCCGCAGCACCCGAGGTGTTCAATTGTTCTGCTGAATAGCGTTTAAATTGTTCGCCTTCAAACACAGAAATAATTTTATTTGCATAATCGGGATCGGTGGCATAACCCGCTTTTTGCAACTCTGAAAAGTAATGTTCTGGTGACTGACTCTGCTTAACCGCGTTTTCATATCTCGGGTTTTGTTTGACAAAACTCACGTAATCTTGCATTGAATCGGCAAAGGAGTCATACATTCTAAAGGGTGCTTTTTTTGTAGCCGCAACACCTTGTTCAAACTCGATAGTATCGACCATCGCCCGGTCACCCTGCCAACGACGGTCTGCTTTAATACCAAATAAATTATACGAGTTTTGCCCAGAAGTATTGTGGATCATGTGCTGCCCCCAGCCTGTTTCAATAGCGGCTTGCGCCAACAATGCCTTGGGATCAATGCCTAGCTGCTGCGCTGCCTGTTGTGCAGCGGGATAAAGCTGTTCGATAAAAGACTGCGCATCGTCAAAAGCCGCAATTTTAAAAGATTGAAAGGTTTTTATAGGCTGGTTACCCAACACTTCTTCTTGGGCTTTTTGCGTACTAACGATTGTATTGCGATTAATACTGGAAAGATTACCATCATTACGCAAAGCATCGGCAGGCATATACCCATCACCGGTTTTACCTAGTTGGCGCACGATGATGTCCGCTAAGCCTATACTGCCACTACTGGCTAAATCGCTGGCTATTTGCTTGTCGTGCATATCTCGGTAAAACTTAACTTGCTCTGAATTAAATGGGCTGTCTTTATCCGCCATCACGTCTTGCGCTTTACGCATGGACTTGAGCATCATTTGCACAAAAATAGCCTCAAATTGTTTGGCTGCTTCATCTAATGCTTTACTGTCGCCACTTTGCGCTGCACGGCGCAACTCATCCAAACCTTTAATATCATTGGCATTTCTAGATAATTCAAGCGGGCTTTGGGTAATAAGTGACTGTTCCATAAAGTATCCTAAATAACGATCAGGTCGCCTTGTAAGGCTCCCGCTTCGCGTAAGGCTTCTAATATAGCCATCAGATCACCCGGTGCTGCGCCTACTTCATTCACCGCTCTGACCAATTCATCTAACGTGACACCAGGATTAAAACTAAACATTCGGGTGTCGTCTAAATTCACGTCAACAATAGATTGAGTGGTCACCACAGTTTCGCCCCCGGCTAATGCATTAGGCTGAGTAACAGTTTGGTTTTCAGCAATAGTGACCGTTAGTCCACCGTGAGTAATAGCGGCAGGTAAAAGCCGCACATCTTGGCCAATCACTATGGTGCCAGTGCGGCTATTAATCACCACCTTTGCCGAGGCTTTTGCTGGGGTAAACTCAAAACCGACTCTTTGCCCAACATCTCTGGGGGCCGTCACCCTGACAGATGCGGCGTCAATAGGTGTGGCAATGACATAACCTTTATCGGGATCTGCCCCTAATCGAAAGTTAATGGTGTCAGCCAGAATTTTAGCGGTTGAAAAATCAGGATATTTCAAATTTAGCGTTATGAAATCACTTTGCATAAAGCCACTAGGCACAGCACGCTCTACCAGCCCACCATTAGCAATACGGCCAACAGTGGGAGTGTTGACCACTATTTTTGAACCATCACCGCCTTCTGCGCCAAAGCCGCTTACCACTAAACTACCTTGCGCTATTACATAAACGTTGCCGTCCAATCCTTTTAAGAAGGTTTGAATCAGTGTACCACCTTGCAAACTGGATGCTTCACCAATAGATGAGACGGTTACGTCTATGGTTTGCCCAGGCTTGATAAAAGGAGGCAGTAGAGCATGTACAGCAACAGCGGCGACATTTTTTATTTTAGGTTTGAGGCTACTATCTAAACTGATGCCAAAATTTGCTAACATAGTTCGAAAACTCTGCTCAGTGAATGGGCTCTGTTCACCTGTTCCGGGTAACCCCACAACCAAACCATAACCCACTAACTGGTTACTTCTCACTCCTTGAACAGAGGCTAAGTCTTTTATTCTTTGACCATAAGTCATAGGCGACAACATCAAACTGACCACGACCATCAGAGTAATAAAAGACTTCATATAATTCTCCACGCTAAAACGGCCAATATTTAGATGAGAAGAAGCCGCTTAACCAGCCTTCCTGTTGTGCTGCGTCAAAACTACCCGTGCCACTATATTGAATGCGTGCATTGGCTATTTTGGATGACTCAATTTCATTCGTTGGGCTAACGTCAGCTGGACGTACCACACCTGTTAAGCGAATGTATTCGTCACCATTGTTCAAGGTCAGCCATTTTTCACCCCTGACCAGCAAATTTTGGTTAGCCAAGACTTGTACCACCGTCACCGAAATATTTCCGGTTAAATTGTTACTTTGATTGGCAGAGGAATCACCTTCAAACTCATTAGTTGTATCTATGCCAAGCTGTATCGATTCACTGCCAATATTAAACGCATTTCCGCCTAACCCTATTATTGGGTTTACCACAACCTCGGTTTCTTTCGATGTGCTAGTGCCCGCTGATTTAGTCGCTCGGGTGTTTTCTTGAAGGTTGACAGTAATAATGTCACCGACTCGCCTAGCTTTGACGTCCGAGTAAAGGCTGTTGGCCATATCAGATTGAAAAATAGAGCCGTCAGCGGCCACTTTTTGCCGTGGGATCTCGGGCAAAATAGGGGCATAAAATGGGTCATTTGGTAAAGGTTGGTCACTATTAGTAGATTGACAACCACTTAACAACATTATGCCTAAGCATACATATAATAATTTGAGTAACGTTGGCTGGATCATCACTGTTTAAATCTCATTAAAGCTGCTGAATAACCTGACCCAACATTGAGTCAACGGCTGAAATTACTTTTGAGTTCATCTCGTACAAGCGCTGACTTTCAATCAAGTTGACCAGCTCTTCTGTAACATTCACATTAGAAGTTTCAAGCGCCCCTTGAACTATAGTGCCAATACCTTCCAAACCAGGCACACCCTGAATCGGCGCACCGCTGACAGCAGTTTCGACATATAAGTTCTGCCCAGTTGGCTGCAAACCTGTAGGGTTAATGAAGTCAGATAAACTAATCTGCCCTAATACTTGCGGATCGGCTTGCCCTCTGACTGAGGCAGACACTTCGCCATCTTGGGAAATGGTTAACTGCTGTGCATCATCTGGTACTGTGATAGTTGGTTGCAATAAAAAGCCAGCACCCGGGGTCACTATTTGCCCTTGATCATTCAGGGTAAATTGACCATTTCTAGTGTAGGCAGTGCTACCGTCTGGTTGTAATATTTCAAAAAAACCTTTGCCCTGCACTAACATGTCCAACGAATTTTCAGTGGTGAGCATATTGCCTTGAGTATGCGATTTTTGCGTCGCTACCACCTTACTACCGGCACCTAACATCAAGCCCGATGGTAATTCTGTATCCGCTGAAGAACGGCCACCCGGTTGATTGATGTTTTGGTAAAGCAAATCTTCGAAAATAGCTCGGTCTTTTTTGAAAGCCACTGTACTGGCGTTAGCCAAGTTATTGGATATCACTGCTATATCAGTCTGAGCGGCATCTAGGCCGGTTTTACTTATCCACAATGCAGGATGCATAAATTGTCTCCTAAAAAATTCGGTTGTTAGTTTATTTTGCTAACGGTTGTGATGATCATCTATGCAACAACTATGCAACAACTATGCAACAACTATGCAACAACTATGCAACAACTATGCTAGATAATTATGCAACAACTATGCTAGATAATGCGTAACAATGAATTACCACGGGTATCAAGGTCTTTTGCTTGTTTCATCATCTTAATTTGCATTTCATAATGTCGTTGCAAGTTGATCATATTGACCATTTCTTCCACCGGATTAACATTACTGCCTTCAAGTACCCCTGTACGAATACTGACCAGCGCATCTTCTGCGGCTTGTTCACCACTTTTTAATCGAAACAGGCCATCTGT
>QIJM01000587.1 GCA_003232445.1 Paraglaciecola arctica | reverse complement strand
CTATGCCAGCGGCAATTTGTTCTTCTAATCCACTGGCGCGAACCTCATCGTGCACCAGTTCAAATAATTCTTGGTAACGAGGCTCAATCACCTCTGCCAATGTGTGCCTAGACATGGCTCTAGATGGTCTGCCACCGACACTGTGTACTTCGATATTTTCTTCCATACTGACCATGTCTTTCAAAGCACAGGCATGTTTAATTTTTATCTCTTCAGCATGGCTAATAGGTGTACGGAATATCTTGGCGATATCACTAGTAATTTGGTTACCCGCTGCTGGAATGACCGAGGTATGCCGAATAGCGCCATCGGTGTAGATCACCATATCAATGGTACCGCCACCGATATCCACCACACACACACCTAATTCTTTTTCATCATCTGTTAATACCGCATAACTAGAAGCCAGTGCCGAAAAAATCAGTTGGTCAGCGGTTAGCTCACAGCGTTCCACACACTTGACCAGATTCTTGGCCATGTCATCGGCACAAGTAATAATATGTGCTTGGGCTTCCATTCTGACACCTGACATACCAATAGGGTTTTTAATGCCTTCTTGTACGTCAATCGTAAACTCTTGTGGTAATACGTGTAATAAACGACGCTCAGCGGCAATAGGCACAGAGCGCGCGGCATGAACTACATTGTCTACATCTTCCTGGGTCACTTCCTGATTATTAATCGGTACCATGCCACTTTCGTTTTGACATTTCACATGGCGTCCCGAAATCGCCATAAACACAGAAGATACGCTACAGTCTGCCATCAATTCCATTTCATGCACGGCACGTTTAACTGATTGCACTACAAGATTAAGATCGTTCACGCCCCCCTTATCCATGCCTTTAGACGAATGACTGCCCACACCCACAATGCTAATAGAGTTGTCATTTAACAACTCACCGACCACGGCTTTAACATTACTGGTGCCTATATCTAAGCCAACAATTAGCTTTCTTTCTGTACCCTTAGACATGTTGCCCAACTCTGACTCTCATCACACTCACTACACTCACGTTAATTTAATCTCTTCTTATCCAGTTGTTATGCCGCTTTATCTAAGGTTTTCCAGCCTACGGCTAAACCTGTGTCGTAGCGCAAGTCAACATATTCCACTTGTCTGTCTTGCTGTGAAATAAGCGGTAACAAATCCACAAATCGCTGTAATCGATCAATAAACTCAGTGCGCCCTAAATTCAGCTTGATGCCATTGTTCAACTGAACATTCCAAGCAAAACGTTCACTTAAAAACATTTCCACAATATACAAATTGGACGTTTCTAATAACGACTGCATATTGCGGTAGCCCTGCAATGCGGTTTGTTCGCTTCCACCAGGCCCATACAAATTAGGCAGCGTTATTTTCGAATTCAGATCAGCACTGCTAATTTGCGCGTCAAATGCGTCACCATATTGATTAAGCAACATATCGCCGTTCCAAATAGCCACTGGCTGTTGCTCAACCACAAAAATTTCTAAGCCACTAGGCCAACGTTTTCGAACTGACGCCCGATATACCCAGGGCATAGCTTCAACTGTTTGATGCGTTTGATTGACATCTAACTTAAAAAAGCTGCCCGGCTGCGACTGTTTGATCAACGTCTCTATCTGTCGATCATCAATAAACATTCTGTCTCCAGAGACAATAATATCTTGCACCGGTGCCTGTTGTTCATCTTCCAGCCAAGCATTCAATTTGACCAATCCGAACACTAACAACACCAACAAACAGATAAAAAACGCAAGTCCCATATAAAAATGAGAACTTTTACGTGGTTCATCTAATGCTGGTAGTTCACTCATCTGCAAACCTCGGTTGTCTTAAGCACAGCAAAAGACAACTCAGCAAAGCTCATTCCGGATTGTTTTGCCGCCAGTGGTACTAAACTTTTTTTAGTCATGCCCGGCACAGTATTCGCTTCTAACAAATAAAAGCGACCTAACTTATCCTGCATAAAATCCACGCGCCCCCAGCCTGAGCCTGCCAGCACCTCAAATGCCTCAAGAGCTAGCTCACCCAACTGAGCTTCTATTGTATCGGGCAAGCCACTAGGGCAGCTATACACTGTGCTATCCGCTTGGTATTTGGCAGTATAATCATAAAAAACACGAGGAGTGGTCATACTGATAGATGACAAGGCTTTGCCATTCAGTATGCTAACGGTATATTCAGAACCATGAACGAACTGCTCTATCAAGACTTTATCATCGTATTTAAATGCGTCTTGAATGGCGGTTTCTAGTTGTTGCGCCCTATTCACTTTGGCCATACCTATGCTGGATCCCTCCTGCGCAGGCTTAACCATTACCTCATTCCCCAAGTCGGCCATTATAGCCCCGCATGATCCCGCATCAAAGCATCTTTTATCAGCTATTTTATATTTTGCGGTGGGTAGTCCTAAACTCTGCCACACCTGTTTACTTCGAATTTTATCCATACATAACGCAGAGCCCAATACACCCGTTCCAGAATAAGGCAAGTTAAGTTGTTGCAATGCCCCCTGTAGTGAACCATCTTCACCGCCTCTGCCATGTAACATAATCACAACACGTTCAATTTTCTTGGCCAATAACTGGGTTAAAGGTTGCTCTGCAGGGTCAAAAGCGTGGGCATCAACACCCATATCAAGCAACCCCTGCAATACAGCTTTGCCCGAATTGATAGACACCTCTCTTTCAGCTGAGGTACCACCAAACATTACGGCGACTTTTCCGTATTGATTAGGATTAGGAGATGTTAACTGCTGCTCACTCACGGCTTTAACCCTTTACTTAATAATGCGGGTTCTAACTTACTTGTTTGTAAAAACTTGGCTATTTGTCCAATGTTGCCTGCTCCTTGAGTCAGAACAATATCTTGGTCGTTAAGGCTTTCAGCTAACAATTTAGGCAGTTCAGTCATGTCTGACACATAAATAGGCTCTAGTTGCCCACGCTGGCGAATCGAACGACACAACGAACGACTATCCGCACCATCAATCGCTTTTTCACCGGCCGAATAAACTTCGAGTAACAACAACACATCTACCTGAGACAGCACTTTGACAAAGTCTTCGTATAAGTCTCGCGTACGAGTAAAACGGTGGGGTTGATAGGCCATGACTAAACGCCTATCTGGCCAGTTATTTCTAACTACGGCTATAGTTGCTGCTACTTCTGTTGGATGATGACCGTAGTCATCTATCAAAATAGCTTGGCCTATAGAGGTGACATAGTCACCCAGAAATTCGAAACGCCGGCCAATACCTGAAAATTCAGCTAACGCTTTCACAATATATTGATTTTCTAGCCCTTCATCACTTGCGACTGCAATAGCGGCCAAGGAATTCAGCACGTTGTGCTGTCCAGGAATATTAACCGTGACGACTAGTGACGGTAAGTTTTCTCGTAACACGTCAAAAGTACTTTGATTAAAGCCTAATTGAATATTTACAGCCCGCACATCAGCTTGCTCAGACACACCATAGGTCAGATACTTACGACCTATGCGCGGTAGCAACTTTTGAATAACCGGATCATCAATACACAACACAGCTAAGCCATAAAAAGGTAAGTTGTGCAGAAAGTCAATATAGGTATCCTGCATCTTTTGGAAATCACCTTGATAGGTTTCCATATGATCAGCTTCGATGTTTGTCACCACAGACACCATAGGTTGCAGATGCACAAAAGACGCGTCACTTTCATCGGCTTCGGCAATGAGATATTGGCTGTCACCTAATCTGGCATTAGTGCCTGCGCTATTTAACAGGCCGCCAATCACAAAAGTGGGGTCAAGCTTCGCTTCAGCAAAAATAGTTGAAATGAGACTAGTAGTCGTGGTTTTTCCATGGGTTCCTGCTACAGCAATACCATGGCGAAAACGCATCAATTCAGCCAACATTTCCGCTCGGCGTATCACCGGAATGCGTTTTTCATTAGCGGCGCTTATTTCAGGGTTGGTATGATCAATTGCGCTGGATACCACCACCACGTTTGCTAGCTCAATGTTACTAGCAAGATGTCCGAAATAAATGGTGGCGCCCAAATTCTGCAATCTTTCTGTCATGCCATTGGCCTGACGATCAGAACCAGAAATAGCGTAACCTTCGTTAAGCAATACTTCGGCAATGCCGCCCATGCCTGCACCACCAATACCCACAAAGTGAATATGCTTAATTCTACGCATCTCAGGCACGTGGTAATGGGCTGGGGTATCTATCTTCATGCAGCTCGCTCGCTTAATTCAATACAACAATGCGCGACTTTTTTAGCGGCATCTAAACGGGCAACGGCTTTACCACGCTTACCCATTTCTATTAATGTTTCTGGAGACAGCACATACTCTTGCAACAATGCCTGTAATCGTTGTGCTGTCAGCTCACTCTGAGGTAATAAATGTGCAGCTTGCACATCAACCAAAATTTGAGCATTTTTTGTTTGATGATCGTCTACTGCATAGGGTAAAGGTACAAATATCGCCATTACCCCAGCCGCAGCGACTTCTGCCACGGTTAAAGCACCGGCTCGGCAGATAACCAGGTCAGCCCAAGCATAAGCTGCGGGAATGTCATCGATAAACTCGGTGATTTGATAAGAATCTGGATCAATAGCTTGCTGGGAGTAAGTCTCTTGTACTGTGACTAAATGCCCTGCCCCAGTTTGATGACGAACATTTACCTGTTTAATATCAGTCAGTGCCAAAGGTACAGTTTCATTTAATACTTGCGCGCCTAAGCTGCCACCAACAACAAGCAGATTCAGAGGTAAATCAACGCTATTTTTAACCGGTAATTCTGCAAACTCTCGGCGCACTGGATTGCCGACCCAAGAATATTTATTGGTTTGGCTTAACCTTTGCGCTAAAAAGGTGTTATCAAACCCTGTTAACACCTTTTTAGCTATGCGCGACAACAGCTTATTTGTTAGTCCAGGCACCGCATTTTGCTCATGTAAAATCAAAGGCAAACGGTTTAACCATGCGGCCACACCGCCCGGCCCACTAGCAAATCCTCCCATGCCAATCACCACATGAGGTTGAAATTGTTTGATCACCTGGATGGTTGCTTTAATAATTTTAAATGGTGCTAATAATAAAGTGACTAGGCCATTTTTACGCACGCCTACAACATCAATAAAACTTATCGGGTAACCCGCTTGCGGCACTATCTGAGCCTCCATACGACCAAGCGTGCCCAACCAATGAATTTGCCAATTTTGCGCAGCCAGTTCAGAAGCAACTGCTAAACCTGGGAAAACATGCCCTCCAGTGCCACCAGCCATAACCAGTAAACGTTTAGTCATGGAGGCCCCCAGATTTTGCACTGCCAGATGGCTCTATTTGCGCGTCTTCAATTACATCTTCGATAACATTTACTTTTTGCTTAGCTTTTCTAACTAATGTTCTTTTTTTGCCTTTAGCCGCGCCTGCTTTGTTGATGGCTTGAATACCATCGACGCGCATTTCAAAATCGATACGCACCAAAATAGCCACCGCTACCGACATGACGATCAAGCTTGAACCACCGTAACTTAATAATGGAAAAGTTAATCCCTTAGTAGGCAAAACACCTGAACTCACACCTACATTAACTGCTGTTTGTAAACTGAACCATATACCTATCGAATAAGCTAAATAAGCGTCAAAAGGGCGTTCTTTACGTAAGGCTAAATTACCCATTGCCATCGCTTTCATCACAATAACCAGCATGATTACCAAGACCGCTAAAACGCCTGAGAAACCTAATTCTTCTGCCAATATGGCCATTATAAAATCGGTATGTGCTTCAGGTAAGTATTCAAGTTTCTGTAAACTATTGCCTAAACCTTGACCAAACACATCGCCACGACCATAAGCCATCAGTGATTGAGTTAACTGATAGCCGCTGCCAAAAGGGTCGGCCCATGGATCTAGGAAGGACGTAATACGTCTCACTCGATATTCCTCATAAACTATGAGTAACACCACAGCCAAAGTGCCTGCAATGGCCAAGCTAAAGAACTGCCATAGTTTAGCCCCTGCCAAAAACAATAAACCAATAGTGGTAAATAGCATGACCACTACAGTGCCTAAGTCGGGTTGTAACAGAAGTAATATAGCAAGAGCAAAAAACACCACTAAAGGTTT
>QIJM01000220.1 GCA_003232445.1 Paraglaciecola arctica | reverse complement strand
AGCGCCATGTCACACCCCATTAGGCCTGATGAAGTGATTGAAATGAATAATTTCTATACCGTCACTGTGTATGACAAAGGCGCTGAAGTGATCAGAATGTTATTGACCTTATTAGGTAAAACGGGCTTTTTAGCCGGTATCAAACTGTACTTTAAACGCTTTGATGGACAAGCCGTTACTTGTGATGATTTTGTGCAAGCCATGCAAGACGCCAATGATAAAGATTTATCACAATTTAGGCGGTGGTATAGTCAATCGGGTACACCTCAACTTATGGTGACAGACTCTTACGATCCTAGTTCAAAAATATATCGGATCGCATTTGAACAGAAACATTCTGCTACTTTTGATCAAATTCAGAGCGAAAAACAAAACTTGGTCATTCCTATTCAATTTAGTCTGCTGAACGACAAACTTGAACCTTTAAATTTGGCTGATACTGACAAAGAGCAAACAACTCTAGAATTAAAAGACACTCAACAAAGTCTCGAATTTAAAAATGTAGAATCTAAGCCCATCCCTTCTTTGCTCCACGGTTTTAGTGCGCCTGTGAAATTGGATTATGCATACAGTCAGCAGCAGTTAGGTAAAGTTATGTTAGGCTCACCTGATGAATTTGCTCGTTGGGATGCCGGTCAAAAACTATTTAGTGATTGTATTCATAATTTAGCGGGTAAAACTGAGCAGCAACAAACAGCCTCAATTAATCAAACAATATCAATATTTGAACCTATTGTTGAATCAACGGATATATCATTAGCTTTAAAAGCCGAGATACTGACTTTGCCGAGTTTTGAGACTTTGTTTCAACAAAGAGACTCAGTCGATATTGACGCATTAAATCAGTCACGAAAACTGTTATTCAAAGCGTTAGCACAAACATTTCAAGCCAATTGGTTGAGCCATTATTCAGCGTTTGAAAAACAACCTTATGCCTATCAGTCACAGCAAGTTGAACAAAGAAAAATGCGTAATTTGGCGCTAAAGTATTTGACCCTATCAGGGCAGTCTGATGTTGAACAACTATTAACTGAGCAGTTTAGTCGCGCAGATAATATGACTGATTCTTTGGGGGTGCTGAGTGCAGCGCAATTGGGTGACTTGGACTTATTTGAAAAACTGATGTTAACGTTTGAACAAAAATGGCATGCCGACCCATTAGTATTGGACAAGTGGTTTGCATTACACGCTAATACCGATCGCACAGACATTCTGGCGCGAATTAGTATCTTGATGGGGCACAGCCAATTCACCATCAATAATCCCAATAGAGTGAGAGCCTTAATAGGCACCTTTAGCTTTTTTAATGTGGCTGGATTCCACAATATTGATGGCACTGGCTATAAATTTGTAGCTGACTATCTTATAAAATTAAATGAGGTTAACCCTCAAGTTGCTGCTCGAATTATTACGCCCTTAATACAATGGCAAAAAGTTGATAAGCTCAGACAACAACTGATGCAACACCAACTTATGCGTATTGGTGATACAAAGGGGTTAAGCAAAGACTTATTTGAGAAAATATCCAAGAGTTTGCCCTAGTATCTTGTAAGTACGGACTAAGAAAAAGAAAAATGCAGACGTTTTATTTTACCCTGTCGCTCAAATATGAATTGTGTGAACAACTTTATGTCCCTGGCATCAATACCGTTGTTATGACTGCTGACAACGGTAAACGGATCCAGTTGCCGGTTAAAAATTTACGATCCTATGTCAGTCCAATTGGCATCAATGGAAGGTTTAGGTTGGTGATTGATGACAATAACAAGATTAAAAGTTTTGAAAAAATTGCTTAGGCAAGGTGATAAACGCAGAACATCACGATAAGCAACAAGGTACCCTCGGCGACGGTGTTGGAGATTACACTACCCCAGTTGCTCACCATTAAGCCACAATATATGTACGGTTCTGTGAGTAGGATGAGGCGGAAACGCCTCATCCTACTCGATCTTTAATATTGTTTGTTTTATTGTTTAAGTTGAAAATTGATGTACTATCATGAATAACTATTCTAACTGTTGGTTGTCTGTGTCGGTGTTTGTAAATTCATTTAAAACATTAATGGTGTTGCTACTTTGTTTGACTCTTGTCGGCCAAACATTTGCGTCTACTATTATGTCTTATTCTATGATGAATATGAGCGCGAGCAATGGGCAAAATGAGCCACACGATGTGTCTGCAATGGACATGTCTACCATGCACGACATGCATCAGATGACAGAAATCTCATCCTCTGAGGTTGATGATTGTTGCGTAAAAGCTTGTAGTTGTTTTACCAGCAGTTGTTCAAGTGTTGCGGTATTAATGGCTGATATCAGTAATAATGTCCTAATCGTTTTTTCGGTTAAAATAACAACCTTTTCTAACTTGGTAACCAGCCAAACTCTCAAATCACTTTATAGACCTCCAATTTTAAGTTAAATACAGCATAAATGTGCCCGAAATTTAGTAGTGCATTTTATACCTTGTGTTTGCCTTAGGATTTTTTGACTTTTACGTTCCTTGAAATTTATTTTCTTGCTCTGTTCAAAAACATCCAATTAATTTAATTCTGTTAATTAAAACTCCTTTGGAGGAATTATGTTTTTAAACAATATGTATTTAACTAAAATATTCTCAAATAATGAGTTTTCAAGTAAATCAACATTTAAAATTGTAGCAGTTTTAAGTCTGTTATGTTTTTCTATCTACGCCAATGCTACCAATGTAACGCCAAGAGAAGCCGTACCGCTATCTATTGATCAAGCAATAAAATCGGCGCAGAAAAATGACCCTTGGTTAACGGGCAGTATGCATCAACAACGGGCCGTTGAATCAATGAGCACTATGGCAGATACGTTGCCTGATCCTAAAGTCACCTTAAGTTTGGCCAATTTGCCCACCGATGGTTTTGACTTTGCTCAAGAAGGCATGACACAAGCTAAGGTAAGCATTGCGCAAATGTTTCCTCGAGGTGATGTACTAGCCCTTAAAAGCCAACAACTACGCATTCAAAGTGAAGCGTTTCCTTTTCAACGCCAAAACCGTGAAGCCAAAGTTGCTACTACCGTTGGCAGCTTGTGGCTTGATGCTTATAGAGTACAGCAAAGTATTGCTTTAATTGAAAAAAACAGAGCCTTGTTTGAACAATTGACCGATGTTGCTGAAGCTAGTTATTCCTCAGCGTTAGGTAAAACTCGTCAACAAGATATTGTGCGAGCGCAGCTTGAGCTAACTCGTTTAGAAGATAGATTAGAGTCATTAGGGCAACTGCAAAACCGCTTTAACGGTATGTTGTCACAATGGTTAACGCAAGTGTCATTCGACAATAAAGACGCTGCTCACAAGCAGCCATTAATAGCTGAATTTTCTGTGTATCACATGGTGCTTAGCCAAACAATGCCGCAAATTGATTTACTTAATAGTGAGTTGGTTTACTCATCACGCTGGCATACATCGCAAGAGCTATTACCCTATCTTAGTCAACACCCATCTATTCTTGCGCTTGATAAAAAAGTAAGCGCCACCAAAACGGGCATCGACATCGCTAAACAAAAATATCTGCCAGAATGGGGAGTTAGTGCAAGTTATGGTTATCGCGCTGATGATCTTATGGGCAGAAGTCGTGCTGATTTATTCTCATTAGGGGTAACGTTTGATTTGCCACTATTTACCCACAATCGACAAGATCAAGAAGTACAGTCTGCTATTTCAACTACCGAAGCGGTAAAAACTGAAAAGTTATTATTACTTAGGCAATTACTGGGTGCTTATTCAAGTGGTAAGGGAAGATTGTTGAGTTTGAAAGATAGACAAAAACTATATAAATCAAAACTTTTACCACAAATACATGATCAAGCTGAAGCTTCATTAACCGCTTATACCAATGATGACGGTGACTTTTCTGAAGTAGTTCGCGCGCGCATTGCGGTACTCAATGCTGAAATAGATGAGCTAGGGATTAATGTAGAAGAACAAAAAATATTATTAGAACTCAATTATTTATTTATTGGTTCATTGGCTGAATCTGCTATGCGAGGTAGCAATAAGATTCAAAATATATCGATGTATCAAAGCCAGTTTGCCAAAAATGGAGAATAATCATGAACACAACTAACAATGAAAAAGCAGTAACAAGTAAAACACCTGTAACGTTTAAAGCAACCATTATTGGTGCTGTAATTGGTAGTATCTTAACATTTGGTGCATTAAGTATTTTGTCACCAGAAGAAGGTTCGGCAAGTCAACCAAGTACGACTAGTGCTAAGAAAGAGCCGTTATATTGGGTCGCACCAATGGATGCGAATTACCAAAGAGATAAACCGGGGAAATCACCCATGGGCATGGATTTAATTCCTTACTATGGTGATAGCGGCAGTGGTCCTGATGAAGGTAAAGGCACTATTCGCATTTCTTCTAATGTGATCAATAATTTAGGCGTACGAACAGTTACGGCAAAATATAAAGCCCTGCATACTCAAATAGATACCGTAGGTTATGTCACTTATGATCAAGATAAATTAGTTCATGTTCATCCGCGTGTGCAAGGTTGGATTGAAAAACTTTACGTTAAAGCGATTGGCGATCCGGTAAAAAAAGGCCAAGCCCTTTATGATATTTATTCGCCAGAGCTAGTGAATGCTCAAGAAGAATTCTTGCTGGCGCTTGACCGCAAGAATAGTCGTTTAATGGGTGCTGCAGAAAATCGCTTAGTCGCTTTGCAAATACCCGTATCGGCAATTGCTGCATTGAAAAAAACGCGAAAAGTTCAGCAAAATATTACTTTTTATGCACCGCAAAACGGTGTCGTGGAAAATTTGAAAATTCGCGAAGGTTTCTATGTTAAGCCAGGCTCTACGTTAATGTCTATTGGTGACTTATCTGAAGTATGGGTTGAAGCAGAGGTATTTGAAAGGCAAGCTGGGCAAGTACATCAAGGTACACCCGTGACTATGACACTTGATTACCTACCGGGGAAAAAATGGAGTGGTAAGGTAGACTACGTTTACCCAATGCTTGATGCAAAAACGCGTACTGTGAAAGTTAGACTGCGTTTTGCTAATGATAATGGTGAGTTCAAGCCTAATATGTTTGCGCAAATTTCCATTCATACTAGCAGTGATACCGAAGCGTTATTAATCCCTAAAGAAGCATTAATTCGTACCGGTAACCAAGA
>QIJM01000029.1 GCA_003232445.1 Paraglaciecola arctica | reverse complement strand
TTGAAAGGGAGCGGCCATTCCTTCAGGACTACGCCTCGATTGAAAGTCGCTGGTGCACTCTGAGTGGCTAATTGTTAGGATGGATTGGTATAACAAGTCTGAAGCGATATAGTTGGTTTGAAACAACGCGTATTTGCAGGAGATACATGAGTATTGAAAAACCGCTTTGGCATGGTGTGCTGTTAGTAGCAGGCGGTGCAGTTGGAGCAGGAATGTTTGCATTGCCAACGGTATCAGCGGGTGCCTGGATGCTGTGGTCTGTGGCTGGATTTTTGCTTGTTTGGTTAATGACGTATTTGGCGGCGTCTTTGTTGATAAAGGTTAATTTGGCACTGGTTTCGCAAAAGCAAGGAGGCTTAGGATACGACAGTAGCTTTGGTTCATTGGTGCTAGTTGTACTAGGCTCCCGTTGGGCTGCAGTGAATAATGTAAGCATTGTGTTTATCATGATGATCTTAATGTATGCCTATATCAGTGCTGGGGCCAGTATCATTAGTTACAGCCTGCAAAGCATTGGTTTTGATGTGAGCCCAGACGCACGTAATTGGCTCAGCTTAGGGTTTGCTGTATTGGTCGCACTTATTGTTTGGCTAGGCACATCAATAGTGAGTCGAGTAACTTTGTTATTAATGGTCGCGATGGCGCTGACTTTTGGTGTTGCGATATCAGGAATTTTACCCAGTGTCGACTTGTCAATCCTTACGTCCCCAACGAATACATTTCCTTATTTGCTTGGTGCATTGCCTGTTTATGTCACTGCATTTGCCTGTGCTGGATTGGTGCCGAGTCTGGTTCGGCATTACGCGGCTCAACCCAAAAGGGTGAGTCAAAGTATTTTGTGGGGAACTCTACTGGCACTGTCCGTGTATCTATTTTGGTTGTTGGTGACCTTGGGTAGCATTGGGCGTGAAGGCTTTATTGAGGTTATAGCGGCTGGTGGAAACATTGGAGATTTGGTGAAAGCTTTGGTAAATACCGGTGCTAGCCCTACCTTACAGGCGCGGCTAAACGTGTTTTCTCATTGCGCTATTATTACTTCTTTTCTGAGTGTTGGTTTGGGTTTGTTTCACTTTACCCAAGATAAGTTAGCACTGGGCAATTCCGCATCTCAAAGGTTAATAGCTGTTGCATGCTGTTTTGTGCCTCCAGCGTTAGGTAGTTTTTTTCTACCCTATGGGTTTGTACATGCCATTGGTTATGCTGGCTTTTTTGTTGCGTTCAGCTTTTTCATTTTGCCCGGAGTCATGGCGTTAGCCATCAAAGGAAACTACCGTTTAACCATATCCAAATTAATGCCGTATGTGGTTATTGTATTTGGGTTGTTGGTACTAGGTTTAAAAGGCACTTTAGTTTTTTCTTGGCTTCCCAGTTTTGGATAATTGTTAGGATGGGTTGGTATTACCTCAGGCACATCAACTTTCGCTTCGCCTACGTTAAAGGTATTCAACACTTCCCTTGATAAAGTACCCAACTATCAGTTATTACTCGGTTGTTAAGCTGGATATTAGTCAGATGTAGCTTTTGATTGGTCACTTGATAGTTTGCTCTCAAGCTAACTAGGGGCAAGCTTTTTAACGCGTGAGTCAAATATTGAGCTAAGCGCCAGTCAATATGACGTGGGAACAACCGTATTGGGGTGCCTGTTAGGGCATAAGCGTTTAACCAATTTTGCTCTTTTTTAGACAAACTGCCTTGGGCTACTCGTACCCAGTCACTGTAATCACTTAATGTGGTCTGATGGCGTTGGGTGATGTTGTTATCATTCAACACTGCAAATTGCACCCCCACGCATTGATACATAAAATCAAGTACGGTTTGTCGCTCATCGGCACCTTGTGGCCAAGCAAGTTGTACATCTATGCCTTGTACGTTGAGTTGTTGATAAACCTGTCCTACCTGTTGTTTGTTTACTGTTGATGTTTTTGACAACTGCTCTGTTACTTTAGGTTGCGGTTTTGCATTAGGAGTTGAATTAAACGTTGTTTGCTTGGGTTTCGATGGCTGTTTAGTTCGCTTGAGTGTCGTTTGTGTTTGCTGAGCAAGTTCAGGCACCGGAGGCAGGGCTAATTGTTCTATCGATAAGTTGCTTAGTGTATGTTTGTCAGGAATGTCTGGCTTTTGTGGGGTGTCTTTCCAGTCATATTGAGTCACCACACTAGCTAGCCATACGATAAAGACAATAACGAGTAAGCCACGCAAAACAGTACTCGCTTGCTGATTTTTGCCTTGTAAAAGATACATTTAACTTAGTCGGTTATTTTAATTAACGAGGGCTTGTAACGAAGACATTTCCATTTTTTGTGCAATGTCTTGCAATCTCGCCTGACGGTTACGTTGCAAATGCTTATTTGAGGTTACTGCAAGTGTATCTGATGTTTGTGTGCCTACATCAAAACCTTGCTCAAAGGACAGGGCAACAAATTGTTCTTCCGGCTGTTTGTATGGATGTAGCGTCACCTTTGCACTAGATACACTTTGTTGTTGCTTTTCAGCAATGCGACCCATGACTAGCTCATTTTCAAGCTCAGCAATTCTATTTTCAAGCTGGTTGATTTGAGCCTGTTGTTTTTGATTAAGACGTTGAGCGAACTCGCTCATTTTGTTTTCGACCGATTCTGCGACTTGAGTACTGACTTGTTCTCCTTTTTGGATTTCTTGTTGAATGTTCAACTCAGGTTCGCTGTCTTCCAACCAAGCCTTGCCTGCCGGAGTTTGCATAATTAAAAATACTGCACCCGCCAGAGCGGCAATAAAAAATAAGGTTTTCATAGGTTATTCCTTCTCAATTTTTGCAAATCGTAAACTAACCCAAGCACGTAAAATAGCTGAACTTGGTAGGCCCACCACTGTGGTCATAAAAGCCATAGAAAATTGTTTGGTTAACTCGCCAATAATGCCATTAACTGAGCTGGGTGTGAGTGGCTGTTCGGACAGTGTGCCTATGCCTAAGCTGATACCTAGCAAGGTAAAAGTTAAGGCCAATGTCGAAATGCCATTAGCAGCTTGTAATCCTGCTTCATATAAAAAATCGTTGTTTTTACCGGCTTTAATTGATGCACCAGCCACCACAGCCATAGAAAACAAGCCACTGAAGATGATCACAAAGCTCCAACTAAATACGTTCTGTAACCACGTGACTAAATCTAACGCCGGCATTTGCGTGAGATAACTGGCTACAGCTAACAAAATAATACCGGTGCCAAAAAATATGCCTATAGCATTGCTGGTGGAAGGCAGCGCCTTGAGGGCAAACATTATCTGTGACCAGTTTTGGCAGATAAAATATTGTCTGTGGTTAAATGCAATTCAGACATCCAATGAGACAAAGGCGGCAGGCTTTTTTCGGCACTAGAGTGAACTAAAAACGTCAACTCGTATTTATCAAAGGCGTTTTGTGCCAGCGGACTATTACTTGAGGTGACTCTGTCGTCACGTAATACCATGCGCTCAATATCGACTAAACGGCGATAAATGCTTTGAACCTTTTGTTGGCGTTGATCCAAGTCCAACGAACTATCAAGCTGAGCACTTAACAGCGCTGCACGCTCCCTTTCTAAGTTTTCTAAACTAAACAAGCTGTTAGCAAAAGCTTGAGTACTCAGTAAGCTGGCGATAGTGGCAATAACAAGTGTGATTTTCATGCTGTTTTCCTTATAAATACTAGTTATAAAAACAAGTCGGCGACTTCTGCGGGTTTAGTGCGATTACGTTGGGTTAACTCAGTATTTTCATCGCCATAGCTGATTTCATATTCCAGTGCTTGTGCATCTAGTGCGACCAACTTGGCCATATAACTAAACATCAGGGCTTCTTGATCTAATAACGATTGCTCAGTGGACGCTTCCATCAACAACTGGCGCACATACTCTTCACTGGTGACTTCTACATCACCCAAAGTGGGTGATGCATTCGCCTGGTGCGCTGATATGGCATTTTTCAGGTCTTCTACTTTAGCTAGATTCAAAGCAAATTCATCAGCATAAGGAGAGCGTTGATCTAGACCTGAATGCATCAAACCATTGTCTACTTGGGCGAGCACTTTTTGCATCCTTTGTCGGGCTTCGGCCTGTTTTTGTTTGAGCTGATATACTTCGCCCTGAGAAATACGGCCATTTTTATTGCGTAACTTGCCCAGCACGGTTTCATATAATCCTTGTTTTTTGGCAAGCGCGTTCTGGCGTAAGCCTTGTGCTTCTTGCATCAAATCCAAGTATTCAGACTTTTGCTGAACCAGCTCAAAACGTTGATTAATCAAATCCTCGCCTTCGCTGTCAGTCATCAATTCGTGTAAGGATTTAAGTTGAGAAAGCTTGTCTTGCATTTGTTGCTCAAGCTCAACTATATGCAACGCCATGGGTGAGGCTTCGAAGTCTTGTTGAATACGTTTTTCAATAATGTTGGCCGGTAATTTAATTAACTTGTCACTAGCAACGGGATCCCAATTTCGGCCTTCACTGGCCAACACAAAGTGTGTGCAAGCAAGACTCATAGCTAAAATAAGGGACGACATAATTATACGAGTTTTCATATCACAGACTCCTGTTAGTGGCTTAGCCAGTATTGATGACGCTCAATTTCAGTTCGTAAATCGGCACTGATATTCAACGCAGCCAGCTGATGGCGAGATAATTTTTGTTGCTCGAGTAAGGCGGTAGCCGTGTCAAAAAATGAGCTGTAATCGGCAAAATACAGATCTTTATTCGGGAATTTTGATTGGGTTTTTTTCAATGCGATTTGCGCGGCGTCAATATCGCCGCCTTTTACTAAGTTGATCACCGACAGTGCCATTAAACGCAGCGCTTTGTCTGAGTCTGGATGACCCTTAGTAAACTGAATACCATTTACACAACGCAGCATAGCCCTCGCAGAAGCCAAATATTGTGCTGCCTGCCCAGATTGTTGAGCAAAACTATCCATTTCGATAGCCTGTTGTTCACAAGCCGCATCAATGGATTGATAATAATCATTGTTCATGTCGTAGTTGCTTACCCGCAAGTTAGGTTCACTTTTGGTAGTCGATGAACACGCACTAATAAACGCCGCTGCCAATATGATAATGCTATGTTTAGTTAATGATGAGTAGGTCATAAATAACTCCTGTTACTGGTGTAACTTTGGCTATAAAAACCTTTGAGGAGTTTTTTGCTTCTGAACAAACAAGACCGTTCCCTTCTTTTGTTTTAAAGGGGCGTTGCGGGGAATCTCCCACTCGAAGGGGCAAGCCTTCCCCCACAAGTCTTTGAACTGTTGAATACACAAGAAACAGAAACTCTTTCTTATAATGTACCTTAAAAATTATTTACAACGATTAAACCGAAAACATTCAACTGTATGGTCATTCACCACACCAACGGATTGCAAAAAAGCATATATTGTTGTTG
>QIJM01000132.1 GCA_003232445.1 Paraglaciecola arctica | reverse complement strand
CACTTTTGCCTTTACCTTGAGCAGACCACCGTAATTTGCGAATGCCGCCCGTACCTTTCATTATATCGCCCGATGCAGGGTGCGAGGCTAAGTAATTGATAATACTTGTTTTTTCCGACTCACTGAGCAATTTATCTGATCTTTTCAGAAATTCAGGGAGTTCTACGATGGTTTGCATACCTTAAAGGATAATCCAATGGATTATAGCTGTCAATATGGATTTTGAATGCTAACGCCTGCATCACCGGCTGGCATAAGTGGCTCGGTTTTTTGCGAATAGCAAAAACCGTGACGCTTATGCCAGTCCGCGTGTATGCAATTGTTAGGACTTTTCATTCATTTTCTTAATTACCACGTCGGCAATTTCATAAAGTCTGACCACTTCCCCCCAATCTTCAATAGTGGGTTTTACTGAAAAGTATTTTTCTATTTCCATAATAAAAAATGAAATATCATCACCGTCTATTTTAAAATCTTTTATAATGTGTGTATTTTCATTTATTGTCTTTTTTTCGTGATCATCGAAAAAACCAATCTCCTCAATAAAAATTGAAATAATATCTTTAATAACTGCTTCTCGTGTTATTTTCCCCTTAAACATTCTTACTCACCTACATTACTTTTTATATACGCATTGACCAATACTAATGATATCGAATACAGCAAGTCCGACAGCCGCAAATGGTAATGCGCGACCGATAACCCCAAATACTCGAATTGTTCCAAAAGCACTTTTAGTGATTTTTGCACTAGTAGAACCAGCTCGCAGCCTTGCCCTTGGGAAAAATTTATAACCAATATGACTGGTTAGATTAGTGTATTCGCTTGAGCCAGGTGCTACCCAATAACCTAATTTTATTTTTTTTATAGGAATACTCGCAGCACCAATAATTCCCGCTGATGCTGTTAAACCATAATGCTCTTTTGTACAATTCCACAAATCATCTACTGTTACACCATCATCCTTAATATCAACTATAGAAGACGAATATTTAACTATTTCAAAGCCTTTTTCATTATTTGATGGCAAAAATATTGCTCCACCATAATGTTTTGAAATCAAAAGTTCCCATGCAAGTGAATTTACATCAGGATTAAAATCAGCACCACAAAATTTTAAATCCATTAACCCAGTATGAACTGCATGGTATATATTTGTTTCTCTCATTTTTTACTCCTCGATAATGGGCGCTATTGCCCTAACGCCTTGCTCACCGGCAATTCAAAGGGGCGCGTTTTTGCTGTTTTTTTAGCAAAATAAGTGCCGCTTTGAATTGTCCGGTGCAGCTATTTGTTAGCACTAGTTAAAACCTACATAACCACCGTTTGTTTTTGGTGCATACGGTAGATGCTCAGGAACGTAATAGACTAGATGCATTTGATTGAATATATCTGTTTTTATAACGGCTGTTTTTCCAGAGTCACCTGCTGTATTACTGCATGAAAAATCTTCTTCTTCAATGTGACCTACTTTTACCTCCCAAATCCAAACGGTATCACCTCGATATTTTTTACCCCTCCTGTAGTTACCTAATTTATCGCATAGCACATAGCGAAAGGTTATGTAAGTTCCAGCTTTTGGAAGGTGCCCCTTAGGCTTGTTTGTTTCCAATGCCATTTTAAGTTCTAAATTTACAGCAGGCGAGCATTGGGGTAAAAGGTCGGGATAGGTATGAGGCTTATTTCTTTTATAGAGCCCACCTGAGCAGTCAGCTATACCACCACCTACCATATTACCAACCATAGATGATAAATTTGCAAGCTCTACTAAATGAGCAAGAGGCAAAGACTCCTTTCCAACTAACTGTTCATCAATAGTATCTAATGTTTGATAGCATGTGCTAATAGCGCCAAGTAAAGCGTTTCCATTAATACCAATTGTTTTAATTAGCTTGTCTTCATTTCTGATACTTGAAACAGATGGTTTCCTTTTTTTATGGAAATCAACAATATCATCAAGATTTTTTTTGCCTTTTTCTATTAGCTCAGCTTCTTGTAGCATCTCACTTAGAGGTATTTGTAGTGCATTTGCTATTTGTGTTGAAACTTGGAGTGTTGGCGTTCTTTCTTGTCTTTCGAGCAAGCCAATAGTCGTACGATGAACCCTGGCTAATTCAGATAATTGCTCTATAGTTAGCCCTTTTTGTTCTCGTAATTTTTTTACTAACTCAATAAAAGCAGAAGTTACGCCTGTTTCCTTTGTCATACAAAGCCTCATTGTTAAATTAGGTATTCTATGGGGCTTGACAGAGAACATCCACGAGACTATAGTCTCCACCGGAGAGTTTATTAAGGTGAGCAGTTATGAAGGTTTTTGATTTATTTTGTGGAACAGGTGGCTTTTCGAAAGGATTAGAAAATTCAAACAAAGCAGATTTTAATGTTGCGTTTGGCATTGACCTGCTAGATACATCTGTAGAGACATTTAAACTTAATCATAAAAATGCAATTGGATTAAGCAAAGACATTCGTTCAGTACGTCGAAGTGAAGTAGAAAAACTTACAGGAATTAAAAAAGGCAAACTTGATGTTCTTGTTGGCGGCCCTCCATGCCAAGGATTTTCTTCAATTAGGCCGTTTAGATCATCTAATGACGACGACCCACGAAATACTCTATTTGAAGAGTACGCTTCTTTTGTAAATTATTTTCGTCCAAAAGTTTTTATCCTCGAAAATGTAGTTGGTCTTGCCACACATAAGAATGGCCAAACACTAGAAATTATGCAGGAATGCTTTAAAGCTATTGGGTATGAAACCGATTGGAAATTGCTTAATGCTGCGCATTTTGGAGTGCCTCAAAAACGTGAACGTTTTGTTATGGTGGGTGTGGAAAAAGGTGGAAAAATTGCTTTTCCAAGCCCTACGCATTCATATCATGGCGCTACAATTGGCTATAAAGATCGCTCAAAAGTATTAGATCCTATAGAAGACGACCTTTTTGTAAATAATAACTTAATTCCTTCAATTTCTACTATGGATGCAATTGGTGATTTACCTTCTATTGGTTCAGGAGAAACAACAAACCAATACACTAAAGCTCCAATAACCCAATATCAAAGAGACAGAAGAAAGGATACAAAGCAGTTAAAGTTGCATGTAGCAACTAACCACTCAGAAAAAATGATGAATATAATTAAACATTCTGGGAAAAATATTAACTCAATTCCAAAGCATTTAATAACTAGCGGATTTAGTAGCTGTTATAGTCGTTTAGATGCTGATGAACCAGCGGTAACTATAACTGTAAATTTTGTTCATCCAGCATCAAATAGATGTATTCATCCAAAATTAAATAGAGCTTTAACCCCAAGGGAGGGGGCGCGCCTTCAGTCTTTTGATGATAATTTTGAGTTTTTTGGTAGCAGAACTCAAATTACAAAACAAATAGGGAATGCTGTGCCTCCTTTGCTTGGTAAAGCTATTGCTGATGTAATAGCTGAGATAATTTGATGGACTTTATTTTTTAGGTGCTAACGTTGCAAATCACCGGCAGTTTAAAGCGGCACGTTTTTGCGTAAGCAAAATAAGTGACGCTTTAAACTGTCTGAGTGCATTTGCCTTGTTAGCATCGTATTCATTCTGGCCAAGACTCTGGCAACCCTAACATCTCTCTTAGAGAAGAACCATCAACCCATTTCATTTTTTCTTCAACCACAGTAGCATGATTCAATTGCTTCAGGAATTCAGGCAATTTCCGGGTAGACCAAGGATTAAAATACAAGGTATTCTTTCGAGATATAACGTTCCACGGATTGAGCGTGCCAAATAACCAAGCGCCGCTAACTCGAGTGTATTGTGGGCCTTCTCGACCATGCCATGCACCGTTAGGTGCTCTATGCATTTCAGGTTGAGCATCTAAATTGGAGCGATTGAAGATATATTCCTCTTGCCCAAACAGTGCTTGCATCTCGTCAATTCGACCCAAGGAAAATCCATCAACATTTACAGCAACTACTAATGGCTTATCAAGCTCACCATAATGATTGCCTTTAGATCTGATAGCGTCTCTTATAGGCTCCCACCCATTAATCCATCTAGCTCCACTAGATAAAGTACCTATAACTCGCTGCCCTCTTCCACGTCGATCTGGTTTTATCGGTATCGCTTCGAACTTAATATCCCAATTGTCATGGCACCAAACCATTGTTGGAATCGCGTCAAATCCATTTTTATCAACTTCTTCTGCAACCACATCAGGATCTAAGCTTTCCAGCCATCTTGATAATTCACCTCTTAAAGCTTTTCCTCGCGGAGGTGTATCGGGGTTACCTTCAGCATTAATACCAAGAAAGAAGTTTGGAGAGTCTAAACGTTCAATTGATTCTAAAACGACATTTTTACGTTTTTCAGCAGCCAACTCAGCAGCGCTAAATTCGGAAGCTAATACCGCCTCCAAATAAAATTTATCTCCTTCCGGTGTTGTAACGAGAAAGTCGGGGTGCTTCGTACTTTCATTACCTAAATCTGGATGTATTTGTAATGAGCAGCCGAGTTGGCTCATCATTGCAAATAATATGACCTCAAATGTTGCTGACTCAAAGTTCTTTTTATCTCCAGACTGAATTCTTGCTACAACCTCTCTTGTTTCACCTTCTGGTAATTGAGCAACCCAGTGATTTAAAAACTCTCTGACTTTAGCTGATTCACTTCGAGCAGAACGTTCGAGATATTCATAATCGCCCTCAATATATGTTTTTGGGCCATTGTAGTTTCTTTTATTTTCCTCAAAGAGCATAGCTATCCTTCCAGATGCTAACGGCAGTCCGCGTGCAAGCAATTGTTAGGCAATTTCAATGCACAAACTAAAATGCACTACTGCTTCTTTTGCTCATGATCTTCTATAAGCTCTATTTTCTGTTTTTCTAATGATGAAATCTTCCTTTTGAAGCTATTTATTTCTTTGTTAATTAACTTCAACTTGTGTATAAACTCTTGTTCTTGTTTTCCACTAGTCCCCCGAAATTCAAGAGCAAATTTCTCAACCTCATCTCTAAGTAGTCTATAATATGGGTTTCCATGAGCAACACCTTGCCGATATTGCAATTCTCCATTTCTTATCGCTCTAATTATGTCATTTTTTTCAAGGCCAAATTCCTTGCAAGCGTTGTTGTGGCTTAACGTAGCCCCTCGTTTTGTCCACATTGATTCCGTCATGCCTAC
>QIJM01000274.1 GCA_003232445.1 Paraglaciecola arctica | reverse complement strand
TCCGTATGATGGTTAAACAATGGTTTTACTCTGGGTAGCTGTTCAACACAAGAGCCGTTTTTATTTCATCATTTATTGCGACTGCTTGTTTAGTCTGAAAATCAAAATGTACTAAAGTTGTAGTTCCAGTCGCACACTTTTTTTGCTTCTGCCACAACTCCTGATACACATCAAAAGAACTAGTACCTATGCGGCTGATATAAGTTTTAACTTGTACTTTCTGTCCATAATAAATCTGCTCTAAAAAATCCACTTTATAACTGGCCAAAATAAGCGGCCAGTTTTGCAAATCCAATTCAGGGTTAAATAGTTTAAAAATAGGCTCACGACCACTTTCAAACCAACCGACTAACACGGTATTACTAACGTGAGCTAAGGCATCTGTTTCATAAAAACGTACATTAAATTCTTCACTAAACATGCAATACAATCTCTACTTTTGCAATAGTGGTTTAAGAAAACGTGCGGTGTGCGACTCTTCTACATTACAAATATCTTCAGGGGTACCTTGAGCAACAATCTGGCCACCACCAGAGCCACCTTCAGGACCAAGATCAATAACCCAGTCTGCGGTTTTGATCACATCTAGGTTATGTTCAATCACGACTATTGTATTACCGTGGTCACGCAATCTATGCAGTACTTCTAATAGTTGTTTGATATCGTGAAAGTGTAAACCTGTGGTGGGCTCATCCAAAATATACAGCGTTTGGCCCGTATCTCGTTTGGATAATTCTTTAGCTAACTTAACGCGCTGTGCTTCACCACCCGACAAGGTAGTAGCTGCTTGCCCCAAACGCACGTATGACAGACCTACGTCCATCAAGGTTTGTAACTTGCGGGCAATCGCTGGGATAACATCGAAGAAAGGGCGCGCTTCTTCTACCGTCATATCTAATACCTGATGGATATTCAATCCTTTATACAGAATTTCCAATGTTTCGCGATTGTATCGCTTGCTTTTACATACATCACAAGGCACATACACATCGGGCAAAAAGTGCATTTCAACCTTAATCACACCGTCGCCTTGGCAAGCTTCACAGCGTCCACCTTTGACGTTGAAACTAAACCGTCCAGGTTTATAACCACGAGACCGTGCCTCTTGAGTGCCAGCAAATAATTCACGCACGGGCGTAAAAATACCGGCATAAGTTGCGGGATTAGAGCGTGGAGTACGACCTATAGGACTTTGGTCAATATCCACTACCTTGTCCATAAACTCCATACCGGTAATGGTTTTATATGGCGCAGGCTCACCTGTGGTGGCTCCATTTAATTCTCTGTGGGCAATACGATAAAAGGTATCGTTTATCAACGTGGATTTGCCTGAGCCAGACACACCTGTTACGCAGGTCATTAAGCCTAAGGGGGCTCTAAAAGTTATATCTTGCAGGTTGTTACCCGTTGCACCCGTTAACACCACCCACTTGTCTTGATCAATTTCAGTTCGTTTAGCCGGTATTTCAATTCTTTCTCTACCAGATAAGTATTTACCTGTTATCGAACGTTCACTATTTTTTATATCCTCGATAGTGCCTTGAGCAACAATTTCACCACCGTGCACGCCTGCGCCCGGGCCAATGTCTAGCACAAAATCAGCCGCACGAATGGCATCTTCATCATGCTCGACCACCAACACCGTATTACCTAAATCGCGCAAATGGATCAAAGTTTTCAATAACCTTGCGTTGTCACGTTGGTGTAAACCAATAGAAGGCTCATCAAGTACATACATTACTCCCACTAAACCTGCACCAATTTGACTGGCTAGCCGAATACGCTGAGCTTCACCACCAGACAAGGTATCAGCGCTGCGTGAAAGGGATAAATAATTTAGCCCTACGTTAACCAAAAAGGTCAATCTATTATTGATTTCTTTAAAGATTTTTTCTGCAATTTTTAAGCGTTTTCCGGTTAGGGTAAGATTGGCGAAAAACTCCAAAGCATCGGCTATCGACATATCAGTAATGATATTCAGTGGTGTTTCACCAATAAATACGTTTCTGGCCTCTAATCTAAGGCGACTACCAGAACAACTAGAACAATGTTGTTGACTAAGGTACTTGGATAACTCATCACGCACCGCATTCGATTCGGTCTCTTTGTAACGCCGTTCCATATTAGGAATAATCCCTTCAAAGGGATGCTTGCGCTCCATAATGTCGCCACGATCATTAATGTATTTGAACTTTAACGATGTGCCTTTACTGCCGTACAACACAATATCTTTGGCTTTTTCATCTAACGCAGAAAATGGCACGGTTAAATCAAACTTGTAGTGGTCGGCAACCGCTTGCAACATCTGAAAATAATAATAACTGCGCTTGTCCCAACCCCGAATAGCACCACCGGATAAGCTAATTTCATCGTTAGCTATAATGCGATGTGGATCAAAAAACTGCCTAGTACCCAAACCATCACAACTCTGGCAAGCTCCAGCTGGATTGTTAAAGGAAAATAATCTTGGCTCTAACTCAGCCATACTGTATCCACAGTGTGGGCAAGCAAAGTTGGAAGAAAACACCAATTCCTGTTTGTCAGGCTCGTCCATAAAAGCGACTTTTGCCGTGCCGCCAGACAAGTTTAAGGCTGTTTCGAAAGACTCTGCCAAACGAAGTTTTAAATCTTCGCGCACTTTAAACCGGTCAACCACTACTTCGATGCTGTGTTTTTTATGTAATTCGAGATCAGGCGGGTCAGATAAGTCACACACATCACCGTCTATTCTCGCCCGAATAAACCCTTGCGCAGCAAGATTTTCAAGCGTTTTAAGGTGCTCACCTTTACGATCTTGAACCACAGGGCCAAGCAACATCAGTTTACTCTCGGCTGGCATGTCTAACACACGGTCAACCATCTGACTGACAGTTTGAGCATCAAGTGGCACATGATGTTCAGGACAACGAGGTTCCCCTACCCGTGCATACAACAAACGTAAATAGTCATAAATTTCTGTAATAGTTCCCACAGTAGAACGTGGGTTGTGTGAGGTGGATTTTTGCTCGATGGAAATAGCTGGCGATAAACCCTCAATATGATCCACATCAGGCTTTTCCATCATGGATAAAAATTGTCTGGCGTATGCCGATAAAGATTCAACATAACGCCTTTGCCCTTCGGCGTACAAGGTATCGAAAGCCAAAGAAGATTTACCCGAACCAGACAAACCCGTGATCACGGTTAATTTGTCTCTGGGTATATCTAGATTGATGTTTTTGAGATTGTGGGTGCGGGCACCGCGGACTTCAATTCTATCCATTTTTGACTTGTATCGAATGCAAAAGAAGAAGTATTACACACTCTTGAAACTAGCTCTACGGCAACACAGATTATCTTTTAACAAGCCCAGCACAGCAAATCAAAAATGTGGTTTAAATTGTTTGTCAAAAAAAATCTATGCTAAACTTATCGGCCTTTTTCGTCTTCACATTTTCATTTTTCGATAACAGATTAAACCTTGAATTCTACTGAACTTCGCAGCGCCTTCTCTCTTGCCTTTGTGTATGTGTTACGCATGCTTGGCTTGTTTATGGTGATGCCCGTAATAGCCATTAGCGCCAAAAACTATCCTGATTATTCAGCCTTTCTTGTCGGTTTGGCGATAGGTGGTTACGGTTTGACGCAAGCATTGCTGCAAATCCCCATGGGCGTGTTATCAGATAAAATTGGCCGAAAACCTGTTATTGCAGGCGGTTTAGTGATTTTTGCCATTGGCAGTATTGTGGCAGCGACCGCAGACAGTTTAACGTGGGTGGTAGTGGGACGTTTTCTGCAAGGTGCTGGCGCAATTGCTGGCGCAATCATGGCCTTGGCCGGAGATTTAAGCCGCGAAAGTCAACGGCCCAAAGTGATGGCGATTATAGGGATTTCTATTGGCTTTTCCTTTTACTTAGCCTTACTTTTGGGCCCTATTATTGCGGGTAAAATTGGCCTAAGCGGTATTTTCCTGATGACTGGAGTATTGGCTTTTCTGTGTATTTTTCTGGTGTTGTTTGTTGTGCCTAATGCAAAAAATATCGCACCTAAGGGCGACACCCTGCCAATTGTTGATGATCTAAAAAGTCTATTTTCACACCCCCAATTAATACGTCTCAATATCAGCGTGTTGCTATTACATATGCTGATCACCCTACTTTTTGTGCAAATTCCAGTATTTCTAGTCGATTTGAATTGGCCGCTTGCCACTCATTGGCAGGCGTATTTAGTGGTATTAGTCGCCTCAGTTGTTGGTCTTATTGGTCTTATGGCCTTAGCAGCAAAGCGTAAACAAGGGGTCATGCAATTCAGCGTGGCAGGCTTGGCTGTGGTATTTACATTGCTGATATTTGGCCAACATTCTATTATTTATTTGATGTTATTGGTTAGCCTATTTTTTACCTGCTTCAATTATCTCGAAGCGAATTTCCCAGCGATGGTTTCGAATATTGCCCCCGCAGGTAAAAAAGGCTCAGCCATGGGGGTTTATGCCAGTTTTCAGTTTTTTGGCGCCTTCATAGGCGGCGTGTTATCCGGTAGTATCGGCGAGTTTTTAGGCATCCAATGGGTATTTGTTCTGGCCAGTATTTTATGTTGTATTTGGTTGTTGCTTATCAGAGGTTTAAAGGCGACTAACAGATTAAAACGTTATACACTTAAAACAACTAAGCAAATAACAAGTCTGGCTTTACAGCAGCTTTCTGAATTAGCAGGCGTGGTGGATATAACGGTTGTTCCAGATGAACAAGTTATGTACTTAAAGGCAGAGCAACATTTCGATATTCAACAAGCTCGACTTGTACTGAATTTAAAAGATTAATTAGGAGGAAAAATGGCGAGCAAAGGCGTAAACAAAGTAATTTTAGTGGGTAATTTAGGTAAAGATCCTGAAGTAAGATATACCCCAAATGGCAAGGCAGTAGCCAATTTAGCCTTAGCAACATCAGAAAGCTGGAAGGATCAAAGCGGACAAATTCAGGAAAAAACTGAATGGCATCGTGTGTCTATTTTTGGCAAGCTAGCTGAAATTGCTGGTGAGTATTTAAAAAAAGGCAGCCAAGTTTATATTGAAGGTAAATTGCAAACAAGCAAGTGGAAAGACCAACAAGGCCAAGACAGATACACCACAGAAATCGTTTTAGACCCATTTAATGGCGTGATGCAAATGTTAGGCGGTAAAGGGGGTGGTCAATCTTCTGAAGGTGGTTTCCAAGGGCAACAACGTCC
>QIJM01000590.1 GCA_003232445.1 Paraglaciecola arctica | reverse complement strand
ACACTAACGAACTAATCAGCAAAGTGATGCAAGTGATAGATGCAACCGCTAATAACTATTCATCCATGCATCAGGATATTGCCTTTAATCGGCAAAGTGAAATTGAGTTTATCAATGGTTATGTTGTAAAAATGGCAGGAAAATTCAACCTCAGTGTACCGTTAAATCAACAACTGGTTGAGAAAATAAAAAAAATAGAGTGTCATAAGAAAACCACCCTTATTTGAATGGGTGGCTATAGAGACATCATGATTCTTATGGGATAAAAAGTTGAACGTCGGTTTTACCTTCCCGAACCAATCGATACTTATACCAATCCATCCTAACAATTTAAATTCCCAGTCAACAGCATACATCAAGCCACAGCGGCTACCCCACCAAGGATTGCCGTCACTAATATTAAATTCAGATCCAAAAAATATAATTAAAGCTGAGAGTTATGTTGAGTTGATCAAAAAAGGACACCAACGTGTCCTTTTAACCATGTAAAATATATTCGTTATTCAGCTGGTACTTCTGGCTTCATGTGTGGGAACAAGATCACGTCTTTAATCGTTGGGCTGTCAGTAAATAACATCACCAAGCGATCGATACCTATGCCCTCGCCCGCTGTAGGCGGTAAGCCATACTCTAAAGCACGAATGTAATCTTCGTCAAAGTGCATGGCTTCATCGTCGCCAGCATCTTTTTCTTCGACTTGTTTACGGAAACGAGCAGCTTGGTCTTCAGAGTCATTTAACTCCGAGAAACCATTGGCAAGTTCACGACCACCCACAAAAAACTCAAAACGGTCAGTGATAAAACTGTCGTTATCGTTTCTACGTGCCAGTGGTGATACTTCCCAAGGATAAGCGGTGATAAAGGTGGGCTGGTCGAGTTTTTCTTCAGCGGTAGCCTCGAAAATTTCACACAAGTATTTGCCTGCACCCCAAATACCTTCGACTTCTGGCTCTTTTATGTGTAGCTGTTTTGCCATCGCTTTTAGCTCTGGTAAATGATTTTCAGGATCGTTGATCGCGTCAGCGTTGGCTTCTGGCCAGTATTTAATTACAGCTTCGTTCATAGTTAAACGGGTAAATGGCTGACCAAAGTCGTAGTTTACTTCACTGACTACGTTGCCTTCAGCGTCTTTAGTGGTGTTTTTGATGATGGTAGTACCCAACACGTCTTGCGCCACTTTACGTAACATTTCTTCGGTTAGATTCATCAGGTCATGGTAATCAGCATAAGACTGATAAAACTCTAACATGGTAAATTCAGGGTTATGTCTGGTAGACAGACCTTCATTTCTGAAATTACGGTTAATTTCGAATACACGCTCAAAGCCACCCACAACTAAACGCTTGAGGTAAAGTTCAGGGGCGACACGTAAATACATACCGATATCAAGTGCGTTGTGATGAGTGGTGAAAGGTTTAGCTGTAGCACCGCCCGGTATCACCTGCAACATGGGAGTTTCAACTTCCATAAAGTTGCGTTCGATTAAAAAATTACGAATGCCACTGACCACTTTACTGCGGATCATAAAAGTATCGCGGGTTTGTTGATTAGTGATCAAATCCACATAACGTTGACGATATTTGGTTTCTTGATCGGCCAAACCGTGGAATTTTTCAGGTAGTGGACGCAATGATTTAGTCAATAGTTGATATTCGGTCATATTGACATACAAATCACCTTTACCTGATTTGTGTAACACGCCTTTCACACCAATGATGTCACCGATATCCAAACTACCATAACGCTCTTTAATATCTTTTTGTGTATCTTTAGAGGCATAAGACTGAATACGACCTGCCATATCTTGTAATAACAAAAATGGTCCACGTTTAGCTAAAATACGCCCAGCAATGCTGACCACTTTGCCAAGTTCTTCTAAAGCCGGTTTTTCATGCTCACCAAAGGATTTTTGTAATTCATCACTGTAAAATTCACGACGAAAGTCATTGGGGAAACCATTGGATTGACAGTTTTTTCTTATGTGAGAAAGTTTCGCGCGGCGCTCTGCAATCAACTTATTTTCATCTTGTGTTTGTTCGGTCATCGACTTTCCTGATATCTCTTTGAGGTAGTATGGGTACTGATTACAGACCAGATTTTAAACTGGCTTGAATAAATTTGTCTAAATCGCCGTCTAACACGGCTTGTGTATTGCGGGTTTCTATCCCAGTGCGTAAATCTTTAATCCGTGAGTCATCTAATACGTAAGAGCGTATTTGACTGCCCCAACCTATGTCGGACTTTCCGTCTTCCATGGCTTGTTTTTCTTCGTTCTGTTTATGCATTTCGTGTTCATAAAGCTTGGCTTTTAACTGTTTCATGGCTTGTGCTTTATTTTTATGCTGAGAACGATCGTTTTGACACTGCACCACTATGTTAGTGGGTTCATGAGTAATACGTACTGCCGAATCGGTGCGGTTAACGTGTTGGCCACCTGCACCTGAAGCACGGTAAGTATCAATACGTAAGTCTGAAGGATTGATTTCAATCTCAATATCATCGTCTACTTCAGGGTAGGCAAAAGCAGAGGCGAAAGAGGTATGTCTTCGGCTGCCAGAATCAAAAGGTGATTTTCTAACTAATCTATGCACGCCTGTCTCAGTGCGTATCCAACCAAAGGCATAATCGCCGCTAAATTTAATAGTGGCACTTTTAATACCGGCTACATCACCGTCTGACACTTCAATTAATTCTGTTTTAAAGCCGTGCGCTTCGCCCCAGCGTAAATACATACGTAGCAGCATATTGGCCCAATCTTGTGCTTCAGTTCCTCCCGACCCAGACTGAATATCAATATATCCATGGCTGGCGTCGTTGGGGCCAGAGAACATACGTCTAAATTCGAGTACTTCGAGTTTTTTAATCAGCTCAGCTAATTCAGACTCAGCTTCATCAAAGGTGTCTTGATCTTCGGCTTCAACCGCCAGTTCAACCAAACCTTCAACGTCCTCAGTCCCCTGCTCTAATAAAACAATGGTTTCTACTACCAATTCAAGGGCGACTTTTTCTTTACCTAAGGCTTGAGCACGCTCAGGTTCATTCCAAACATCAGGGCTTTCTAATTCGCGATTAACTTCTTCAAGGCGTTCTTTCTTTTGATCATAGTCAAAGATACCCCCGAAGCGAATCGGCACGTAGTCTTATATCCGCTAGCGCATTATGTACTGGGTTGGTTTCAAACATAAATAATAGGGTTGCACTCGAAATAAAAGGACAAGATTTTAACGGATTTTACACACTAATAATAGAGAGAGCCTTAGAATTAAACGAGCAAAGGTGTTAAGAAAAGTTTGAACTGATTTGTTTTTAATAACACTTGTTAACCCCTTCACATCACTTCATATTTTTAAAAACTAGCCTTTTAGCTTAGTCAGGGTATCGACAAGCTCTTTACCTAAATTCTTCAAGGTTTTTTCAGTTTTTTCATCGGTGATATCACCTTGTTCATCAAACAGCTTAAATGCACCGCCTACCGCTTTTTGATTGGGTAACACCATAGTGCCCAAATTTTCCATCAACATACGCAGTACAACCAATACCCGCATACCGCCTAAACCACCGGGCGACGCTGCCATAATTGCAGCTACTTTGCCTCGATAAGCGGCCATAGGTGCTTCATCGCCCGTTTTTCTGGATGCCCAATCAATCGCATTTTTGAATAAGCTACTGTAGGAGCTATTGTATTCAGGAGATGAAATTAAAAATCCATCATGGCTTATTAATAACTCCTTAAAGGCTTGTGCTTCAACAGGCATGCCTTGTTCTGCTTCTAAGTCTTCATTAAAAATAGGCATATCAAAATCTTCCAGATTGACGATAGTTACCTCAGCTCCTGCCTCTTGTGCACCTTTAGCGGCGATAGCTACGACCTTTTTATTGACTGAGCCTTTTCTACCACTGCCCGCAAACGCTAGAATTTTAACCATGTAGTTGTCTCCCTTGTTTTAAAGATAGTTATACCGCAGATACGAATATATCAGCATTTAGGTTCATTTAATTTGTCAGTCTATAAAAACAAACAACCCGCCAAATAGCGGGTTATTAGATTAGTCTTGCTCGTAGCTAAAAAGCTTACATTTTCTCCATCGTCTCAATACCTAACAAGTCCAAACCTGACTGCAACGTTTTGGCGGTCAACTGAGCTAACATTAAACGACTATTTTTGGTCTGCTCATCAATACCTTCTTTTAATATTGGGCAAGCTTCGTAGAAACTCATAAACAAACTGGCTAGCTCGTATATGTAAGTACAAAGCACATGAGGCGTGGCCTCGCTTGATACTTGTTTAATAGCTTCAACGTATTGCATTAACTTAACTGCTAGCAGTTGTTCTTGCACCTCTTCCAGCTGGATATCTGCTTGTAAGTTCACATCATCAACATGAGCCTTTCTGAAAATACTTTGTACACGGGCGTAGGCATATTGTAAATAAGGCGCGGTGTTGCCTTCAAAACTGAGCATGCTATCCCAGTTAAAAATGTAATCTGTTGTGCGGTTTTTACTTAAGTCAGCGTATTTGACTGCGCCGATACCTACTTTGTCAGCGATAGCTTTGCGCTCTTGTGCTGACAAGTCGGAGTCACGTTTATTGATCAGTACCTCAGCTCGTTCAATGGCTTCTTCTAATAATCCGGCCAACTTAACTGTACCGCCGGTACGGGTTTTAAAAGGTTTACCATCGCTACCTAACATCATGCCAAATGGACAATGTTGATAGCTTTGTTGTGGTTTAATAAAACCCGCTTTGCGAGCGACTATTTCGGTTTGTTTAAAATGTAGGGCTTGGCGGACATCAGTAAAAATCAATGTACGATCAGCGTCTAATACACCATTGCGATAACGAATAGCCGCTTGGTCGGTAGTAGCATACAAATATCCCCCACCCGACTTTTGCACGATATAGGCTGCTGGATTGCCCTCTTTGTCGGCCATGTCCTGCAAGAAAGCCACTTGTGCACCTTGGCTTTCAACCACGATACCAGCCGCTTTAAGCTCTGCTACCGTTGCGGCCAAATCATTATTGTAAGCACTTTCACCCATCACATCGCTGCGTTTAAGGCTGACATTAAGCTTGTTGTACACTTCTTCGCTGTGGGCGATAGATACATCAATAAAGTTTTGCCATAGCTGCATACATTGCGCATCGCCGCCTTGTAATTTCACCACATAATCTCGGGCGCGGTCGGCAAAACCCTCTTCATTATCAAAGCGGACTTTGGCGGCACGGTAAAAAT
>QIJM01000335.1 GCA_003232445.1 Paraglaciecola arctica | reverse complement strand
ATAGTACCATGACCGATGAACAAAACAGATTCATGTTCTTTGGATAGCTCCGTTAATTGGTTAGTACACTTTACTATTCGCTCTTTTATTGCTTTGTAAGATTCAGCATTCGAGGAGTAGCCTACTAACTGGAGTATGCGAAACAATACTGACCATGACTTAATAGATAGTTTTGGATAATTCCAGTTTGCATATGGCATTTCACATTCACGGTATAAATGGCTGACCATATCTAGAGTCTCAATATTCAATGCTTTTGCAGATTCGATTGAGCTGCATACAATAAACGAACATCTTTCCGCTCTTTCAAATGCTTCAATTGTAGGTCTATGATTAGTATCAATTCCAGCTTGATCATATTTTTCAACCCACTTACCAAAATCAGATGCACCTACATTCCTAGAAGGATCAATTTCAGATTTTCCGTGTCGGATGAGCACTATTTCCACTCATGCTCCTTTGTTTTTAAAAACATAACGACTACATAACTGGTTGTTTTAAACTTTGGTCTTTTATGTTTCGTTGCACTCTAACATAAAAGACCAAAGTTTAAAACAATCTACGTTTATGTTCTTGTTAGATGCTTTATCTGCGTGCAAAGTAGCTGATCTCATTTTCATCTAAGTAATCAAGCAAGGCGTTGATGCCTTTCTCTTTTGACATTTGTTGCTCTTCCTTCGTTATTGGAACAATATTTATTATCTTAATGTGGCCCAAATCGGTGCAAATCAGATCCCAGCCGTCCTTGACGAACGCAGGGTGTAGCAAGAGACTCTGTGTACTCGGAAATCCTGGTATATTTCCCGCATTAGGAACGGTGTGCCACCAATCAAAATAGGTTGAGTTCATGAATGGATAAAGCGATAAATTGGCAAGGAAAATAGTCAATTTACCAGTTGTATTTTCGTCTAGCGCCCCTTCTACCGCCAAATGTAGCTCAACTCGATAGTCAACACCCTTCATCGCTTTATCAGACATACCTATTGTCGCAAAAGTTGTCATATTTACATCTTCATCAGGAACCCAAATCATTACATCTACGAATTGCGGGTAGGATATGCCATTATCCGACGATTGATTGTCGTAACGAAATGATTGGGCAGGCTCACCAAATTTTTCAATGTGCTCCCTATAAACGTTCTTAACTATTTCCGATGGGGTAATCATCTGTTGTATATTTATCTAACGACTAAATAACCCGCGCGGTTTTTTGCGTCGGGTTGATTTTTTTGTTATGCAAATGCCTCCATTGTACATGCGACTTATAATTAGAGAAGCCCTTGAACGGTTAAGCGTAGTCCGTGATCGTGCTTTACAAGTTGAACAAGCCCATACAGCGCTTTCGCTATTTCCAGCACAACGGGATTGATATTAGGTTGCATCAACACCGTCGTTAATTGCTTATACCAAATCTCAAGAGCTTCTTCAGTAACCAGCGTTGGACATGCTTCTTCACAGACAAAGCCTTCTAGCAGAGGGAGCTCGTATGTACTACTAATCACATCCCATGCCGCTTCAGAAAAATCCCTATTGTCCAATAGCACCCATCCTGGACCATAAAATTTACTCAGATTCCAGTTGTTTGCATCCTGAAATACGGTATATCCTTCTCTTGCAGTTATGGCATGATTATCTTTTTTTTGAACTTTTCCATCGACAACTTTTGGTGTTGTTTTACTGTTATATTTACGGTTCATTATTTTTATGTTGCCCTAACGATTAAGCTCAGTTGACTCCAAAAGCAAGCGAAGCGCCGCTTTTGGTGGTCAACTGGAGTGCCTTGTTAGAGCTCAATGTATTCATCGGATGCATGACAGTGTAGCGCATGTAAAGCACTAACTGCATGCCTACCCCAATGTGTTTTAAAATTATTTTTCCAGTCCCATATAGCTTCTATTTGATGGCCATTATCATAAAGCCATAAGCCATTTTTTATATCTCTATATATGTCAGAGAAATCATCTGCTAGATCACCCATTACAGGTTTATCTTTAGTATCTGCGGGGCTAAAAGAGACCGGGTAATATTGAAAAGAAAAAGAACTAAAACGTTTATAAATGGTTTTCCATTCTTTGTCTGTTACGTCAGTAGTGTTTATGTCTTCTCCACAACCATTATTTGGTAATTTCAATATTGATGCATATAGATTAGCTAATAATTGTATTGCTTTTTTTAATTCATTTTCTTCAGGGAGAGGCGTGCCTTCTGCCCATGCGCAGTAGTCTCTGACGATATTTATAAACTTATGAGCTTGTTCTTCCATTTTTTTTATAGCTCTAACGCTTCGTTAATCTGCATAGAGAACGGGCGCATTTTTTGCGTTCTTAGCAAAAAACGCGCGGATTCTCGGAGTCAGATTGAACATATTGTTAGAAGTTATTTTCAATTTAACTACCATACTATTTTGTATACTCTTAATTAATTATTTCGTATGTAACTAGAGGATATATCTTCACCATTTTTGTACACATACCAGTTACCCCAGCTCTTATTTGGGTAGATCTGAATATATCCAATACTATAAGATATGTTTAAAGGAAAGTTCCCATCCTCTTCCAATATAAAGACTTGAATTTTATCACCTGGATTTAAAACATATTCTTGAGGCGTACATTCAAGTCCAAGCGTAATCGTTTCCTTGGAATCATTTTCAAAATCAAATATAGGTACTACACCTTTAGGAATATTTTTGTTCATTATTTAATTTTTTCTAACGACCAAGCTGTGCGGTGCAAACGAAGCGCAGCGTAGTTTGCACCCGAACGAGCGCCTTGTTAGGTGCATTATGGGAAGTCAACGCCCAACTCCCATACTTCACCTTCTTTGTATTCTCTGTTTGGATTTATTATTTGAGCAAGTTTACCGTCTAAATCTTTTTGCAGACGATTACGCTGATGACTTATTAATGATTTTATCTCAGGTAATTTACTGGCAGATATATCAATCATATGAGGCCTTTGTAGTAATAACCCATCTTGCAACCATACATCAATTTTGTATGCCTTTTCAAAACTGCTTTTTGTATTTTGGATATCTCTGTGTGCATACAACTGGTTTCTTGCTGTTAGCAATTTTTCATGTGCTTCTTTATTGTTAGGATCATTAAATTTCTCATACATCTTCGGTAGCGGCCCCACACCATCAGACTGATTAAAATTCCTGGCATATGTTGTAACAACGCTCGAAATCATTGCGGAATATAGAGTTTCATCAATCTTAGTGTCAGGAGACTCCATATGGTCAATGAGAGCTTCAATTTGCTGAAATGAGTCAGAGGCATAAATTAAACGTTTAATTTGGTCGATTATTTTTTCCTTACTCATTTATGCACCTAACGCCTAAATAACTGGCGGCCGGAAGGGGCGGAATTTTTGCGTTTTTTTGCAAAAATTGCGACGCTTTTGGCCGTCCATGTTAATTTTATTGTTAGGAAAAATACCACTCATACTTGTAACTTTGATTCGAAAAAAAATTATTCCACGTAAACATTTTGAGGCTTTTTGGTTTACACACGAAGACAAATGATACAGGGATAATAGCTGAAAATTTTTTCAAATTTTCACTGCCTACATTCTCAATTAGCTTGTTTTTATAGAATTCTTCACCATTAATATTATTGTTGTTTGTGGCCGGTATAAGCAGAGCATAGAATACTTTGTTTACTTTTCTGTCTCGGTTTGCTTCCTTTAGAAGCTCGCCAAATATTTTGTGTAATGAATTGTGCCGATCAGGTGAATGATGTGTTTTTGCTTCAATTATCATTCGATACCCTTTTTTTGTTTCGTATTCGATATCAGCGTATTTTTTTGACCTGCAATTGAAATTTATAATTTTATCATCATCAAAGCCATATTCTTTATCATTACGTATGAGTTTTTCAAAATACCCAATTAACTTTTGTTCGTGATTTAGTGGCATTTGTTTGTATTCCAAGCCTAACGACCAAGCTGTGCGGGGTGAACGCAGCGCAGCGTAGTGAACGTCCGAACGAGCGCCTTGTTATGTGTTTTGTAACGGATCATCATATTCAATTCTTGCAGCAAGCTCATTCATTGCGTAATGAACAAACTGTTGTCCAAGGTCTGTAAGTTCGTATTGCTCGTCTTCGTCAAAAGCTGATTTCATGGTTCGTGATGCTTGGCCCTTCTGGGTGCGCTTCGGGGCCTTTTTGATTTGGTTTCCATGATAATCGGTTTCGCGATGCTGCCTAATAATACTTCCCATGCTTAAGTCGCGAATGAGAAGCTTAAATAAATCTGCCTCCGCAGAGTCTTCTCTTACAGCTTCCTTTCCAATTTGTCGCCACATCTCTCCCCGAGTGATTCCATTGGAATTGTAAACCACACCAATAATTTGAAAATGCATTTCAGAGAATGTCTTGATCCAGTCGAGAAACATGCGAATAACATCATCACTTGTTAAGGTGCTGGCCGCTGCATTAGAAATAATATTACGGATTAATACTCGTTTTGATTCACTTTCCGCACCTGCCCATTCTCGAAATGTCTTTTTCAATAGCGCTTGATATTCAGGGCTCTCAACACGCGCGCTAATTTTCTCATCCTGTAGGTCTAAGCGAGCCATTATTTCTATAATCGTGGCTTCTTTCTCTCTGAGTTCGTCTTCCAGCATTTGTACCCAGGCTCGAAAGAATTCATTAGCTCTAGCCTGTTCTTTTTCAGACCATCTAGATGCGATTAGCGAAAAAATGCCTCCTACCTCAGGAACAGCTCCGGCCAACTGCAAAGCACGCCGGATTTTACTCGGCTTTGGCAGGCTCTTTTCTTTATCATCTTCCATATGTCACATCGCTTAGTTCTAGGAACACATAACGCTTGAATTAAATGGCGCCGCATCTCTTTGCGGCGTCCAAGCATGGCGTTTTTTGCCATGCGGTTTGAATGATTTGTTATATGGCATTACGACTCCTCGTTAAAACCAACATTACAATTTGGACATTTCCATGCATCCATTAATGTTCCTGCGAACTTTAAATGTACTTGTATTTTTTTTGTTTCCCAGCACGGTGCACAAAATGGAGTGTCATCTCCTTCTGTATAATAAAATGGTTTTTTCCAGTTCATTTCTTGTGTTTTATTTATCACTGTTTTGAGAGCTATAATTTCTTCCTCTACATCTCGTTTTTCATGCGTTAATTCAATTATTTCCCCTTCAAGTTCAATTATTTTTCTATATAATTCAATGTCACCAAGTTTCTTGACAAGGTCAGCAATTTCCTTTGCATTTGAGATAATGCTCAAAGTGGTTTCTCCTTAAATTCTAATGCCATATAACGTTTAAGTTGAGATGTGGCGCATCTTTTTTGCGCCATCATGCTCAAACGCATTGTTATATGTCGTACTCTTCATCATCTGACATTTGCTCTAATGGCTTGTTTTTAATTAGCACCCAACCCTCTTTGTTATCTTTGAGACGGACACCTCTTGCTTTAATTTCTACTAAAAGCCTTCTGCATTCTTCAGGGTTTGCTCCTGATGCCCTACAAAGAGTTTCAA
>QIJM01000041.1 GCA_003232445.1 Paraglaciecola arctica | reverse complement strand
TTACTAGCGACTACATTTAACTTCTACTCAACACCATCAGGGCAGGTTGCCGATTTCCATTCACCAATAGTCTTAATGTTATTTTGCCCCAGACCACCCATATCAGTATTTATCTGACTTTCAAGACGTTTTGAGCTAATCGATTTTGTGCTAATCGTAGTTTTTGTCGCTCCACCTGCGCAAGTCAGTACACCATTAAACTCTTGAGAAGTGCTTTTAGTCACTTGCAGGTCACAATCATTATCTGCAGATTTGAATGACTTCCTCATCTGAGCTTCCATATCCTTAAGTGAGTCTTGGGTAATACATTGCTTAATGACGGGTATTTTCATTTTGCTTCCCATCATTCCACGAATGGCTGCTCTTTGTTCCTCAGGTATACTGGCTAACATACCCTCTACATCAATCTGAGTTGTCGTTTCCCAATAGCCTAATTCCATATCCAAAGGCACAAGTTCAACATCCGCTTTAACCTGATTAGCAATAATAATTAGAAGGAATACATATATTTTTTTCATGACAATCCTGTTTTGTTAAGTTCTAGTATTGTTCTCAGTCCTCAGCCTAGCTTGTTAAGTGTTTGATAGCCAGTCACAATCCTTACTCCAGCGGTTATGCAACATGCTGCGGTATAAACCAATGCGATAGGTACAAAGTATTCGGGAAATAAACAAAACAAACACAACACGACTATGGTTTCGAAACCTTCGGCTAAGCCGCCCATATAATGCATGCTTTTATTGGGGTATTGCGGGTTGTCGATATTGTGTTTGCTGGCCATGATTGCAAAGGCTAAAAAACAGCTGCCGGTTGCGGTGAACGACAACATTAATAAGCTGCCTGCTACTGCATTTTGTTCTGGATGGCTGACAATAAAAGCAAAAACAATGGCTGAGTAGAATATAAAATCCAAGCTAATATCTAAAAACCCACCGGCATCGGTGGTATGAGTTTGCCGAGCTACGGCACCATCTAAACCGTCGCTCAATCGGTTGAGCAGTATGAGTGTTAAGGCTAAGTCAAAATGTTCAGCAATAATGGCAGGCACAGCCAATATTCCTAAAACAAAACCGAAAACAGTCACTTGGTTTGCAGTGATACCAAAACGGACTAAAGGTTTGGCAGCTAAAGCTAATGGTGGCCTGAGTATTTTATTCAGTAAGGGGTCAATCATCGATTATTCCTGCTCTAGGGCTTGATAATAATCAGCCAAACATAACCGCTTGGCTGATGAAGGAATGTCTTCTACATCATGTGACACCATTACACTGGGGATGTTCTGTTCGGCCAACTGTTGAAATGCCCAACGTCCCATTTGTTCTCGGGTACTGGGGTCTAATGCAGCAAACGGCTCGTCAAGCAACATCACCTGAGGTTGATTGGCTAATGCTCTGATCAACCCCACTCTTGAACGTTCACCACCGCTGAGATTTTGTGGGTAGCGAGTGGCAAGATGCGCTAAGTTGATTTGATCAAGCATATTCAGCGCGGCTAAGCGCCGTTGCTTTTTAGAAAATAGTTGTGGATTTTTAGGTAACGCAAAACAAATATTGTCTTGTACATTCAAATGAGGAAAGAGATACACATCTTGCATCAAGAGCCCTACACGCCTTTGTTCAATAGCTAAATCAGTTATATCAGTGCCCGACAGCAAAATCTGCCCTTTAATAGCCACATGTTGGGGAATATTGCCTAACAGCCAATGTAATAAGGTCGACTTACCGATACCACTTGGGCCAGTGATCACCAGTAATTCACCTTTAGCCACATGAATGTCCGGTAAGGTAATGTGCCATGTTGTGGCTTCGATTTGGCAATCAATAATGTCTAACATCGTGGCCTCCCATACTTCCTCGAAATCTACGAGCTAATAACGCTGCAACAAAAAATGCCATAAAAGGTAAGGTGGATTGTAATAACACATATAGGGCAATCAGATCTTGCTGGCTACCCGTACCAATGGCGACTGCTTCGGTGGTAATAGTAGTCACTCGCCCCGCCCCCATCATTAAAGTAGGTATGTATTGGGCAATACTGACCGAAAATGCTATCGCAAAAGCCGTAAAGATAGCAGGTAATAGTAGCCTAAATCGCACCTGCCACCAGCTCTGCCAGGATGAATACCCAAAACTTGCAGCTAACAATTCATAACGTGGTTCAACATTCTGAAACGGGCCTTTTAGTACCAAATACGCATAGGCAAAGGTAAAAGGTAAGTGCGATAAAATAATCCAACCACTATGATAACCGCCTTGCGACCAAATATGCAGAATCTGCCAACCTAACACCATACTCAGTTGCGGCAAAATAATGGCTAACAACCAATAATAGTCAGGCCAGTACTTCCCTTTTTGCCGTTGTAACTCTAATGCTAACAATGCAAAAGCGACCCCTAGCAAACCCGCGAATAAACCAATCAACGATGAATTTTGTAATGGCAATGCAAAAAACAACCATTCATCTTGCCATAACCTAGTGGTTAGTTGCGTTAAAGCGAAGCTATCACTGTGCCAGTTGAAGCCAAATGACCACAAAGCGAATACCAGCACCATCATGGCGGTTAACAGGCCTAACATAGGTAACCAGACTTTAAATACGGGATGGATTATACCAATGGAAAAACGGCTGCCTTGGGTTGCTAGCGCTTTACACCCAGCATGGACAAGTTTTTCATGTCCATACAAAATCAACACCGACACAGCCAGCAGTATCAACAACAAAGCGTTAGCCCAAAAGGCTAACGCCTGATCACCTGCAGAAAAACTGGTTTGCCAACGATAAACAGATACCGCAAATAGCTCAGGTATATTGGGTCCAACCAACAAACTGACATCTACCACCGACAGGGTATAAGCCGTAGCTGCTAACAACGCTAAGCGAGATTGTTTGAGGAGTGGGGGAAACACTAAAAACCACCAGCAACGATAGTCTTGGTACCCCAAAGCTTTACCTTGTAATAACCAATATTTAATGGGTAACTGCCGACCAATCGCACTAAAAATCAAGAGGAAAAAGGGCACTTCTTTTATGACTATGGCAATGATCAGGGTGGATAATCCTTTACGTGGCAACCCTGAGTCGACAAAAAACAAGCTACCATCGCTGAACAAGAATACTAATCCTAAGGCGATAGCAAGGTGAGGTAAGGATAGAAGTGGCGCGAGGTATTTTTCGAAGGACTGTAAACGTCGACTTAGGTGATACTGGCTATACACCATAAACGCAATATACAACGAGATTAAGGTGCTAAATACCGCGCTGAATAAGGTCATAAATACCGAAACGGATAAACCTTGGTAGGCTAAAAAAGGGTTAATGTCGGCAAATGTAATCTGCTCTGGTGGCCACAATCCGACCACGATACCAAGGATTGGCAGTAATGAAATCAAAGACACCAGCAACCATCCGCTGGCGAGTCCTATCCGCCGTATCGTTGCTGCCATGCATCCTCAATAAGTACATGCCATGAACTGTGAAGTTCGGGATGGGCAGGCATAGTCGCTTTTTCATCGAACAAAGAGGTAATCACGGAAGGATCACCCCATACGCCAGTGAATTTCTCTTTCTGTGCTTTTTCACTCAACATAAAGTTAATCACCACTTTTGCTGCCTCTGGGCTAGGTGCCGATTTTGGGATAGCAAGATTATGACTATTGGTGATCGCACCATCAGTAAAATAACGCCTAACGCTCGACTCAGAAATTTGTTGAGTGCTTTTTTCTTTTAGCCATTGATTAGGGTTAAAACTCACGGCCATTGAGAGAATTTTTTGTTGATACAACAACAGTTGTTCAGCTGCTGAACTAGGGAACGCTTGGCCTTGTTGCCATAAATACGGATGTAATTTATCTAAATATTGCCATAAGGCGGGCAACAACTCGTCTTGAGCTTGCTTTGTGGCTAACTGATACAAGCGCGGGTCGGCATCGGTTAAATCGACTAACAGCTGTTTTAAAAAAGTGGTGCCATGAAATTCGGGTGGTCTAGGGTAAGTGACTGTTTTGGGGTTTTGTTGAGCAATACCTAACAGAGACTTTGCGCTGATTTGTGGTTGTTGATAAACCCCACCCTCAGCAATCAAGTTAAATTGGCCAATGCCCCAAGGCACTTCAAAGCCATCCATAGGCTCACCAAAATCAACAGTTATAGGTAAATTATCTACTGCTAAAAAAGCAGAGTTGGGAATGGCTGTCCATAAGTTGCCAAGTAAAAAACCTTGTTGTTTGAGATACGCAAAGTTTTCACCGTTTACCCACATTAAATCAATCGCACTAGTACGGCCATTTTCAGCTTTGAGTCGTGACACAGGCTCAGATGGATCAGTGACTTTAACGTGAATTAATTTTATTCGATATTGCTGGGCAATTTCTCGTGTTGCCCAGCGTAAATACTCATTCACTGCCTTTGAACCGCCCCAAGCGTAGAAATATACTGACTGACCTTTGGCTGCTTTTAGGGTTTGTTGCCACTGGGCACTACTTTCTTCAACAGTGGCGACAGGTTTTAACGCTTCGTTAGCATTGACCGTTGGCACAAAAAAAAGTAAAAAACATACTACAAAAACGCTGACTAAACGCTTAGAAAGTAGAGATATCATTTAACCGCCAGTCATAGTCTAAGTAACGAATTTTAAAGTCCTGCTTTTGTAACCAAATCAGTTGCTGAGGATCGTCGGCGATATCTGTTTGATAGGCTTTAATAAGATCTTTGAGACTATTAAACCCCTGTTGACCCTTCTCAAAATCTTTAGCATACCATTTGAAAATAGAAGAGAGTTTCACACGATTATCCTTGAGGTTGATAGTGTTGCTTAGCTCATCAGATAAAAACTGACGCATTTGATCATCAAGCTGCTGATCCAGTTTATCAGCGACAAAGGCTTCGTTTCTTAAGGGCGGACAACTCACTGCTGCACACACAACTGCTGCATGTATTCGTGGGCGTTCAAACCACACACGGATCATGTCGTGTTCAACATCATCTAAACTGCGCTTCTCATCAAGCAGAGTAAAAAACGATTGTTTCCATGGGCTAGAAAAAAAGCTGCCTAAGTCTTTAATCGACTTTACTTTGCCATTTTGAAACTTGGCATAGTTTTGATTAATCAGTTGTAAGGTAAAACCGTTATAGGCATTGATCAAAAAGCTGAGTTGTTCATCGCCCGTCCATAACTGGTATTCGCTTTGCTTGACTGAGGATAGCGCTGCCAAATACTCATTTAACTGTTCAGGCTGCTTATTAAGCCG
>QIJM01000228.1 GCA_003232445.1 Paraglaciecola arctica | reverse complement strand
TCAACGCCGCCTCAACGGTGATTTTTGTGAGTTGAGCGCTCAGGGCGCTTAAGTCTTCTGGCGTTTTAAGGTCTTTCGCTAGCTCCGAGGCTAGCGCTTTTATTTTTTCTTGTTTCATTCTCATTCTCATTATTTTCCTCCATCTGAAAGGTATTCAATAATGAGCACTTACACAATTTATTTTACAGGGCCATCGGATGCGTGAAACAAGGGTAAAATCTATCCTCAAAAATACTGAACCCCTTCCTGATGGGATAGATATCGACTTATTCAGCAAGCCCTAGTTAGAGTAACTTTTCTACTGCGCCAACAAGTGATATCTCATCTTTACACTTCAGCTCAGCGATCAACTCTTGAGCTCGCAGAACTGCTCTCTCCCGATTCCGGTCGGCCCCATTGAGTGTCAACAACTTAGCGAGAGCAGCGAGTTCAAAGGTTCGCGCACCACTATTTTTCGCCAAGATAACACTTCGCCAATACGCATTAATACATTCGGCACGTTTATCTGAAATCAGCTCAAATAATTCCCCTTGAGCTCGCCACAATTCAGACTCGTAAGCTTTTTCATGAGTTTGCTCCGCAAACTCAAATGCTGCAGATAATTCCTCACCGATTTTCTCAATATTATTTTTCCCGTAGAGCAAATGACTTCGCAAAAGTGCTCGATAAGTTGAAATAAGCGGCCCTGATGTTTCATGCCAAATTTTTTCGCCCTCATTGAGTTGCGTTAATCCTTTCATATAATCCTTGCTACTCACTCCCTTAGCCCAGCCCATAAAGATGTCGGCCAAGCCCTGATAACTCACAAACTCTCCTCTATCTGCAATATTCCTAAGCTCAGCAGCTTCAAGCAGAGTGGTTTTTGCATCTTGTTCGTGACTTGCCTGCCAACATAAAGTCATCTGAGCGATAACGGATGAAAAAGGATGGCCTTGCTGAACAGTAAGGCGCGTAAGTTTTTCAAATTTCCTCAGGTCGTCATAATTCCCTAATATATGTGCTGTCCAAACAGCAAACATTTGGGCAATAACAACGGGGTCAAAACCATGTTTGGCTGTCATTTCTTCACCTAGTTTGGGCGTATGTAATGACAGCGCCTTACAGGCATGTTTATTTGCCTCAACAATGTCTCCCAGCCAAAACAATGAATTGGATACGACTGCATTCCCCAAGATTAACGATGTTAGCTCCTTAGAAGCCTCTGCATTTTTAAGAAGTTGCTCAGCAGTATTGATTGATGATTTCAAATCACCTCTCGCCAAGTACGATGACCACTCACTCATCAAGATACTTTCAATTTGTTCTAACTCACCGCAACACAGTGCAAGCGCTCCTACTCGCTTATTTATTTGATCTAGGGTGGATGAAGACCAACCACTTCTCGCTTTCAGGACTTGGCTTTGCAGAAGCAAGAAACTCAATTCAAGTTCATCCCGCGATTTATCAGCACCAAGCCCATCTATCCCATTGATACCACGTGTTATATGCATTAAGGCTTCTGCTAACCCACCTACTTTCATCGCCGCTTGTGCGGTTTTACGATGTAGCTCCAAAGCTTCACGCAAACGGCCAGCTTGTTCCAAATGCCAAGCTAATTCGCTAGACACATGTTCGACTGCCTCACCAAACATCGCTTTATAACCCGATGCGATTGCATCGTGGATAAACATGCGTTCACCTTCACACAGTGTTTGGTAAACATATTCACGAAACATGGGTTCTCTAAATCGAAAACCCACCACCAATTTATTACCGATACGAAAGGCTCTGGTTTCGCGTAATATTGCCAGATTGTTGTGCAAGGTTCGCGTGAGAATACGCAAAACATCCCAATCTGAATAATTCAGAAAATCTGCAGCAATACATGAAATCATTTCACCATCGAATGCGCTAGCAACACGCAAGAGCTCCTGCTCTTCTGGTTGAAGTGTTTCCATCCGTTGGATCAAAGCTTCTCGAATATTGTCTGGCGCCTGGTTCCAGGAAATATCGTTGTCCGCAGACCAAAGACCATTCTTTTGACAAAAGATACTTTTATTCGAGGCGAGTCCTAATATTAATTCGCGAGTTAATAGAGGATGTCCATCGGTACGTCTAAATACTTGTTCCCGAAAACCTTCATCTAAATCATTGGGCACTAGATTCAGTACCTCATTTACAAACTCGCGGCGTTTAAATTCGGGTACATCGTCTAAATTACAATCACTGGTTTTGTTAAGGAAAAGTAATTCTTCAAGACTAGAAGGCTCTTCATTCGCCTTCGCCTTTTTATAAGAAGGACGCACACCTAACATAACCATAACACGTGATTTAGGGTAATTATTCAATAAGCGTGAAAGCACACTAATGCTAATCGGATCAGCAAGGTGCGCATCATCCACAATCAATATTAGCGTTTGAGCTGAACTAAGTTCGACTAACAAGCCAGAGAGTTTATCGATTTGATCCTCTTGGCTTTCCATTACCTCAGAAATCAAATTATCTGAGTCTTCTTTATTGACCTGGTCAATGATCTTAACGCTCTTCGAAACCAATTTACTGGCACCAGGGACAACCAAGTCTAATAAGTCAGGGCCAAAATTTTTAAGAAGCCTACTCGATACTCTAAGAATTCGCCCCACTTGTACATCCCGTTGGGATTCTTTGTCAGCGTTTCTACTCTCCAATAACGTAGGTAATAATTGGCCTAGTACGTGGTAGGGTGTTTTGGCACGAGAAGTGCTGTCGCAACGCGCCATCGCAATTATTGGCGCGTCTTCTAAGGTGCTCATTTTAGACGAGAAAGCTTCTAATAAGGATGTTTTTCCTGCTCCAGGCTGACCTCTAACAACACTTAACAAAGCCTTGCCAGAGGTACATTGCTGGTAAATCTCGCTGAATTGAGTCAGTTCAGACTGGCGACCCACAAAGGCGTCTAGTTGAGATCTCATTTTCGCCTAAAGATTAAAGCACTTACAGATGTTGCTTCATATGCGGGTACTTCATTCGTAATGTTTCTTTGCAACAAAAAAGTGACATTTAATACTTCTTTTCCATTAACAATGGTCAAGGTTCCAGTAAACCCTGAAACATAATGCCAACTAGGATTCGATTCACCTTTTTCGCTTTTCCAAGTAACAGAAAAGGCCACGGTTTGGCAGTCGCCGGGATTGGGATCCGCAACACCCATCACAGGATATACTCCGGTAGCACCAGTATCAGAACTGTAACTGCCTTGAAAAGTCCCGTTGCTTGAAATTTTACCAACTTCTAATCTTGAGCCAAATTCATTTTCCCAGATGCCCATCACATTTAAAGGTTGATGGGTAAGCTCTGCTAAAGGTTGATGGATAAGCTCTGCCAAAATCACAGCCCGGTCCTTAAAAGTACCACCACCAAAATCAAAAATACTATAAACAGTCTCCAAAAAGACTTGGCCCACCAACAACATTCCTGGAGGCATGCCTCTCAACACTTGAATAGCTAAAACCCATTCATCTTTTATTTTTACAAAATATTGTTCAGGTTCTAATAAATAGTCGACACCTCCCAAGCGGATATGCATGACAGGATAGTCTTTCAACTTCTCTTCCTTATCCAGAGTAGTCGGTCGTTCTCCTGCGCCGGTAACTGCTGATATTAACGGATCAATAATATCTGAAGCGCCTTTGAAAAAAGATGAACCGGTATCCAACACCAACTGAGTCTCTACCTTTTCGTCATAAACGGCTTGGCCGTCTACAATCAGCGAATCCATCTTCACTGCCCAAAGATATTCTACAAATTTTCCACCCGTAGGCCTTACCAGAGGTAAACGCTTCAATGTTTCAGGCTTATAATACTCAGGATTCAGCGCACCCATTCGGCATTCACCAACACCACGCGTTTTGTTCCAGTAAAAACAAGCTAAGGGTGTTTCTATAAAGTTTTGTTTGTATAGCTTATGCAAAATCGCTGTCGCTTTGGGATCAGGAATAGAGGGAATGCAAAGACCGCCATCACCAACCAACTCTTTGAAATCGTTTCCTGTATAACTCGTTGCCAACATTATGAGTAATTCTTCAAATGGTACTTTCATACTCGGGGAATCAAGTTGGCAAATATCTTTCCCAAATATAACGCCCATTTGTCCCCAAGGCCCAAAATCTTCAATGGTTGGTTTCTTCCCTACAACAGTATAGGTTTTTGACTTTTCTGGATTAAATGACTGGTGTGCGAGACAAGCCTCGGTTGTACAAGTTTTTGAAGTCACCCAAGTATTTTCTGTTCCCGTATCTATCATCATATTAACGGTTTGCGAGGGCATACCCAGCTTAAGCTGGGTTACCCAAGTCGCCCCGCCGTTTTGAGACATCGTACCGCTGGTCATATTAAATGTTACATATTTTTTTGTGCTTGATAACTCATTTAGTTCTTCTAATCGTGCTTGATCATTCATGTTTTAGTTTCCTTCTTTTTGTAAAAAAAATAAATTGTGCGATTAAATTCATTTTTGCTTTCATGTTTCTATAATGCGAATGACCCCTTTTCCATTACACCTTTTTCTGTTTGCTTTATTTGTTGCTATTGTCAGTTCCGTCCCGGTGTGAATTTGGAAATTCCTGGCCGAAGGGTGCGAATGCTACATAATCGGAGGCTTGGGGCTTGGCTGACCTAATCGACTTATCTTCGACACAACTAGAGTGCCTTTTGATAATGGGTGTCATATATTCTTAGTATAGCGGAGATATCGAATTCTGTTTAAAAAGCACCTACAGATAGATTGTCTTCAAAAAATGATTGTTTCTGGAAGGAGAGGCGATACCACAGGATGAACAAGTCGCAGTGGTCATGGTTAAAGAGGCAAAGATAGAGACATGAGAGCCTCTCAAAGAAGCCAACGGGATATATACAATGACCCTGTAAAATAAATTGTGTAAGTGCTCATTATTGAATATCTTTCAGTTGGAGGCTAATAATGAGTATGAGAATGAAACAAGCAAAAATAAAAGCACTCGCCTCGGAGCTAGCGAAAGACCTTAAAATGCCAGAAGACCTAAGTGCGCTCAGCTCACAAAAATCACCGTTGAGGCAGCGTTGAAAGCAGAACTGAAAGCCCATCTTGGTTATGGCCCATATGATACGAAGGGTCACAATAGTGGCAACAGTCGAAACGGTTATAGCGCTAAAACCTTAAGGGGCCATCATGGCGAAATCGTAATCGATACGCCGCGTGACCGTGAATCCACATTTGAGCCCTACCTCATTGGCAAAGGCCAAACCCGTATC
>QIJM01000085.1 GCA_003232445.1 Paraglaciecola arctica | reverse complement strand
CTGCCAAGGACGTGGAGTCATCGATAAAAGAAATGCTTGAACAGATGGCGCAAACCTTACAAAAAGGTGAGCGTATCGAAATTAGAGGTTTCGGTAGTTTCTCTTTACATTATCGTGCCCCACGTGTTGGTCGTAATCCTAAAACGGGTGAAACTGTGAAACTAGAAGGTAAGTACGTTCCACATTTTAAACCGGGCAAGGAATTACGAGAAAGGGTCAACGAGGGTCTAGTTAGTTGATTTTTTAGTAATGTTTTTTTAAAACGGCACTCCAATTAGGGTGCCGTTTTTGTTAGAGTTAACATCATGTTCTATTACTTCATTTTGTAGACCACATTGAGCCATCAACGTTGTAATCGAAACTGTCATCAAAAGCATGCTAGCAATCAATACCATTTTAGATTAGACAAGCCAAAGGGGGCTAAATGAAAGTTAAAGGATTATTGTTATTACTCTTTGTATTGTTAATGCTTGTTGTTGCGGGGTTTATCGGTTCACAGAATAGTCACCTCGTACCAATAAACTATATATTGGCCGAGACAGAAATGCGTATGTCAGTGTTATTGGCCGTGACATTTTTTTTAGGCGTTATATTCTCAGTTTTGCTGGTTATCGGTTATATCTTGCGATTAAAGTGGCGTATTAGCAGTTTAGAACGCAAAAATAAAAAACTCTCACTGCCCACTAACATTACATAATGTTAGAACTCCTTTTCCTATTATTACCCGTGGCCGCCGGATATGGGTGGGTGATGGGGCGTAACAGTGTCCGTCAAGCGCAACAGAAACATTCAAGTATATTAGCCAAGCACTATTATAGGGGCTTAAACTTCCTGCTTTCTGATGAGCCTGATAAAGCGGTTGATACGCTAATTAAAATGATCGATTTGGACAGTGATACGGTCGAAACTCATATTGCCATGGGTAAATTTTTTAGACATAGAGGCGAGCTAGACCGCGCTATTCGAGTACATCAAAACTTAGTCAGTAAAGAACAAATTTCAGCCCTACAACGAGAATCTGCTTTATATGAATTGGGTCGAGACTACATTCTGGCCGGTTTTTTAGAACGAGCTGAAAATGCTTTTTTACAGTTATTAAATAGTCAAAAACATTTCCTAAATGCACAAGTCCAACTATTCAATATTTACCAAACCACCAAAGAATGGCCAAGAGCCATTGAGTTAGCAGAACAAATGATTGGTGCAGGTGGTGACAGTGATGAATTATGTGCCAGAGTTGCACACTTCTACTGTGAGCAGGCAAATATTGAGATAAAAAACAACAGTTTAATAGAAGCCGAAAGTAACCTTAAAAAGGCTATAACAGCGGATGAAAAGGCCGTTCGTCCGTGGTTAATGTTAGGTGAAATTAGCATGCAGCAACAAAAATACGATAACGCTATTGATTGTTTGAGCCAAATTCCTAGTCGTGATGTAAGTTGGTTAAGTGAGACGGTGCCTTTAATCGAGGAGTGTGCCGAGCAACTGAATGACTATGTAAAACTGAATAAAGTATTAGATGAATACTGGCAGCAATGCGCTACTGCCTACTTGGCTAAAGTCAAACTTATGGCAAAAGACGGCGAAGTGGCAAATGCAGCAGAAGTATTGTTAGAACAATTGAAAAAACATCCCACCATGAAAGGTTTCAAAACCCTAATGGGCTTGTACATTGATTTACAAGATCATGAACAATCGACTAATAGTTTGGTATTGCTTAAAGAATTAGTAGAAGAGCAAATAAAACAAAGACCCAAATATAAATGTCATAGCTGTGGGTTTGCCGGGAGCAAAATTCACTGGTTATGCCCTTCATGCAGAAAATGGGGTGTGGTCAAACCAATTAAAGGCTTAGACGGGGAATAGTTTGATAAATAATAGTGTGACAAATATTAAAAGAGATCCAAAAATTGTTGTGGCACTTGATTTTGCTCGAATAAATAAGGCTGAAGCCTTTGTTGATAAACTTGACCCAGAATTGTGCCGACTAAAAGTAGGCAAAGAAATGTTCACTCACTTTGGCCCTGGTTTTGTAACCGATCTTGTGGCTAAAAACTACGATGTTTTCTTAGACTTAAAATTTCACGATATTCCCAATACTGTCGCAAAGGCTTGCCAAGCTGCTGCTGACTTAGGGGTATGGATGATTAATGTGCATGCATCAGGTGGGCCTAAAATGATGGAATATGCCAAAGGAAGTCTAGATAAGTATGCCGCTAACAGGCCTCTTTTGATTGCCGTCACAGTGTTGACCAGTATGGATCAACAACAATTAAACGCTATTGGTATTGATTCCACACCCGAGCAACAAGTGTTGAAGCTAGCTAAATTGACTCACGAATGCGGTTTAGATGGAGTAGTGTGTTCGGCGCAAGAATCTAGGTTACTTAAATCTAGCATGACTAAAGATTTTAAATTAGTCACACCGGGTATTCGTCCTGAAGGTTCAGCTAAAGGTGATCAAAAACGAGTAATGACACCTAAACAAGCCATTCAAGCGGGCTCGGACTATTTAGTCATAGGTCGGCCGATTACCCAATCAGCCGACCCACTCAATACATTAATTGAGATCAATGACTCTATTATATTATAGAGTCTTCAACTCATAGAAGAGTTTCTAATGCGGTTTTAGCATCCATATATTCAAGTTTGAGCTCTTGGCTCAAAGCGTCTACAACTGCTTTATAAGTAACCTTACCTTGATGTACATTCAAACCATTCAATAAATGTGGATCATCTAACATGGCCTGTTTAGGCCCTTTATTGGCTAGGGCTAGTCCAAAAGGTAGTGTGGCGTTATTTAGTGCCATAGTTGCTGTTCGAGCTACACCGCCTGGCATATTGGCTACACAATAATGCACCACCTCATCGATGATATAAACCGGATCTTGGTGAGTTGTGGCCTTGGATGTTTCAAAACATCCCCCTTGATCTATAGCAACGTCTACTAATACTGAACCCGGTTTCATATTTTTGATATGATCTCGATTGAGTAATTTCGGTGCCGCAGCTCCCGGCACTAATACAGCACCTACCACTAAATCAGCTCTCGATGAATAATATTCAATGGCTTCTGCAGTAGAAAACACTGTGGCTAAGCGACCCTCAAAAATATCATCTAATTCACGCAAACGATTTAATGAACGATCAAGTATCGTCACGTCTGCCCCTAAACCTCTGGCCATTTTAGCTGCATTCAAACCCACTACACCACCACCAATAACCAGTACTTTACCCGGAGCTACACCGGGCACGCCGCCCAATAAAGTGCCGCTGCCGCCTTGGGCTTTTTCTAAATAATGTGCACCGGCTTGAACTGACATTCTTCCGGCTACCTCACTCATAGGTGCCAAAAGCGGTAAGGTATTCCTATTATCAGTAACGGTTTCATAGGCAATACAGGTTGCGCCAGATTCAACTAATAACTGAGTTTGTACGGGATCTGGTGCTAAGTGCAGATAGGTATAAAGGGTTTGACCTGGGCGCAACATCTTACATTCATTCGGTTGGGGCTCTTTAACCTTCACTATCATATCGGCTTTGGCAAAAATTGTTTCCGCGCTATCAATTATCTTTGCGCCAGCAGCAACGTATTGCTCGTCGGTAAAGCCAATGGAATGCCCAGCTTGGGTTTCTACCCATACTTGGTGTGAGTGATGTACAAATTCTTTGACCGCAGCCGGGGTTAAGCCAACTCTGTATTCATGGTTCTTAATTTCTTTTGGTACACCGATTAACATGACTCACTCCAGCTATAAGGATATTTGAAGCGAAAAAGTATAAGTGAATATTTGAAGTAAATTGTTGGGTATTCAGACGTTCAAAAGTATAATATTTTGCTAAACTGTCATTTTCCGGAATATTCTATGCTGATAAAAACCCCTAAACACCTAGATAGGATCGATAGAAATATTCTTATTGAGTTGCAAAAAAATGGAAAAATCACTAACTCTGAACTTGCTAATAAAGTTGGATTGAGCGCTAGCCCTTGTTTAGAAAGGGTTAAGAGGCTAGAGACTCAAGGTTATATTACAGGTTATCATGCCCGAGTTGATCCCTCATTGTTGGGCGCAGCCATGTTAGTTTTTGTAGAAATCACCCTAACAAAAACATCTGTTGATATATTTGAAGAATTTTCTACTGCGGTGCGTAAACATGAAGATATTCAAGAGTGTCATCTTGTCTCAGGCAATTTCGATTTTTTACTTAAGGCGCGTGTCGCCGATATGTCCAGCTATCGAAAGTTGCTTGGCGATACTTTATTACGTTTACCGGGAGTGAGTGAATCTCGGACTTATGTGGTCATGGAGGAAATAAAAGAGTCGACTCAAGTCAAAATAAGCCTGAGATAAGATTCGTTGCCCAGTATTGATTAATTTGCGAGCGGTAGGCATCAGCAAACTAGGATTTTTGGGGTGGCACTGGTATCGTATACCCATACCTTTCTCCTAATAATTAAGAAAAGACAACTATTTATATGGCGCGACTCACAGGCATTCAAAGAATTATGGAAGTAGGCATGATTATCAGTTGTGTCTTCGCGTTTTTTTTATTGCTAGCTATGGCGTCTTTTCATCCAGCTGATCCCGGTTGGAGTCAAGCTGGTTTGCAAAGTGATGTGAATAACTGGGTAGGGCCAATCGGTGCTTGGTTTGCAGATATCTTATTTTTTACCTTAGGCTCTTTTGCTTATAGCTTGCCATTTTGTTGCGCATTTTTAGGTTGGTTTTTATTTCAACAAACCAAAACTTTATTAGAGATAGATTACTTGACCATTGGGTTAAGACTGATTGGCGCTATCTTGTTGGTGTTAGGTGCGACTGGCTTGTTAAGTCTGAATGTGGAAGATATCCATAATTACACTTCTGGCGGCATGGTCGGGGATGTCCTGAGTTCGTCACTCATACCCTATTTCAATATGATAGGCACAACCCTTTTACTGCTGTGTTTTTTCTGCACAGGCTTTACCCTGTTAAGTGGTGTTTCGTGGGTTGCAATTGTCGACAAAATTGGCGAGTTGGCTATAAAGATCAGCCGTTTTATTTATCGCACACCCGCTAAACTCAAAGGGTCGTCTCTTTTGCTTTTAACCTTTAAAAAGACAGAACCATCCACTTTAGCTCCCGTTGATAAAACTTTTTGGGGCAATCAATCCGAAAATGACAGCTTTGAACAACAAAACGACGAGCCATATTCAGCTGAGCCTGTTGTTCCGCAAAGTATCCTTGATGAACCGCCACCCGCAAAGAAAAAT
>QIJM01000273.1 GCA_003232445.1 Paraglaciecola arctica | reverse complement strand
AAAATTTAAAGCGCTAGAAGCGGCAGGTGTTAAAACTGTGCGTTCTTTGGCTGATATAGGTAAAGGTTTGCGGGAAATTACTGGTTGGTAATTTAAGCATTTAAATTTTGTCTGAAAAAAGCCCGCTAATTTTAGCGGGCTTTTTTATTGCATTCGTATGCATTTTCACATTGACGGTAGGTAAAGGTAGTATCAATCTCCTTGCCGGTGGTGGTCATGGTTTGTAGCGAAGGGATCGTCATGGTGTGGTTGGCTTGTACCATGGTAGCAATGCATTAGGCTTTCGCGGCATGTTGTATGTATTCTCTGAGAAGCAAAAAGGCTTTTTTGTGATGGTCAACGCCGACAGTGAAACTGCCGATTATGGTCGCTTAAATCAGTTGATGATTGAAGCGTTGGAAGTGAAGCCTTTCCCTGAAACTGCGCCTAATCTAATAATGAAAACGGGCGACCTTAAGCAGTATCTATGCTGTTTTGTGCGGGCGCCTAGTCATACAGCACAGATTTGGTAGCAGTAAGTTCGATGCATTTGCCATCGCATCCTTTTTACAGTGGACATTAATTCTTGGATATTGGGGTTTATTGCCGCTGGTTTTGTGGCGGATATAGGCAATAAAACGTAAAAATAATATTCAGGTTAGTTAGTTTCACATCTGTTTCACACCTGATGGTTTATAACTATGCATATATTTTTATGTGTAAATAACAGAGGGTTGGTATGGACATTAAGATCGAACAAAAGCCGTCGACAAACTTAAAAAAATATTGGTATATGCTGGCGGTAATTATTGTGCTGTTGACGGTGTGGTGGATTAAGTCACTATTTGGTGGCGCATCTTATGTGGTTGACACTGAAACGCTGCGGATCGCTAGCGTCACAAAAGACGATTTTTCGGTGAGCGTGAGAAGTAACGGTGAACTTCGGCCAAAGCAGTTTCAATGGATATCTGCCCAGGTTAACGGCCAGATAGAACAAGTGTTGATTGATGCAGGAGACTCTGTAGAAGTGGGGCAGCCGCTGATAAAACTTTATAATCCACAGCTGTTAACCGATTTGGCACAGGCCGAGTGGGACTTTAAGCATATTGAAGCTGAATCATTTGCTAACCTGAAAACACGCGAATCACAATTGTTGCAGCTGCAATCTGAATCGCTGATTGCCGAACTTGCATTTAAGGGCAATATGCTTGAGTTAAATGCTGAAAAACAACTGCTCAGTAACGGTCAGGGGCAGGTGTCCGAGATAGATCATCAGCGGACTATTTTTTCGGTAGAAGAGCAAAAGCAAATATGGGATTTTTACAAAAAACGGATCATTAATAAAGGCGAAAGTATTACTGCCCAAAAGCAGGCAGATGATGCCCGTATTGGAAAATTGCGAAACGAACTTGCTCAAGCCCAACGCCAGGTTGAGCTTTTGACGGTTCGTTCGGTGAGTCAAGGTATAGTGCAGGAAATGTCCTTAGAGCTTGGGCAAAAACTAAACATTGGTGACACAGTGGCTAGAGTGGCCGACGACAGCCAGCTGATTGCTAAACTCAATGTGCAGGAACTTCAGGTGCAACGTGTTCAACTTGGGCAAGAAGTAATAATTGATACCCGCAAGAACAAACTTAGAGGAAAAGTGATGCGTATTCATCCGTCAGTGACTAATGGCATGGTGCAGGTTGACGTAACTCTAATTGATCCTCTGCCCTCAGAGGCGCGGATTGCGCTAAGTGTCGAAGGCTCTATTACTACCTATGCGTTTGACGATACTTTGTTTGTTCAACGCCCGGCCTATGTACAACCCAATGCCACAGTGGGGATTTTCAAGGTTAATGCCGCAGGCACCCACGCCGAACGTATATCCGTTATTTTAGGTGAGTCATCGACCAAGTTTGTCCAAGTACTGGATGGTCTTAAAGAAGACGATATGATCATTATTTCTGATACTTCGAGTTACTCGGAACATCAAACAATAATGCTCAATTAGAAAACAGTTTGCAAAAATAATTAAACAGGAATGGCCAAAATGACCAAAACAGTGATTGAACTTACAGGCGTAAACAAGTCCTTCAGAACCGTCGAAATAGAAACTCATGCGTTGACCGACATTAATTTAACGATAAAAAAAGGGGAGTATGTGTCGTTCACCGGTCCTTCGGGTAGCGGAAAGTCAACTTTGCTATCGATCCTCGGATTGCTCGAAGAGCCAACCACCGGTAAGTTTAAGATCAGCGATATTGATGTAGTTAATCTATCTCGCGACCAACGCGCAGGGGTGCGCAACAAAGAAATAGGTTTTATATTTCAGTCATTTAATCTGATAAGCGACCTAAGCGTCGAAGAAAACGTGATGCTGCCGTTGACGTATCAAAAAAATATCAGTCGCGCAAACATGAAACGAATTGCAGCTGAAGTTTTGGCTAAGGTCAATATGGATCACAGGATGCGGCACTATCCGGCTGAATTATCTGGTGGTCAACAGCAACGTGTTGCTATCGCTAGAGCACTGGTAAACAATCCTTCATTAATTCTTGCTGATGAACCCACCGGTAACCTTGATTCAGAAAATGCTTCAGTAGTAATGGATATTCTCAAAAATCTGCACGATGAGGGTTGTACTATTTGCATGGTGACTCATGACCCTCGCTCGGTTGAGCATGCCAGCAGAAACATCCACATTTTTGATGGTCAAATTCAAAACAGCACATTTGATGATGGGCTCGGTGTTAAGGTTGAAGTCGTTGATGAAGGGGCTGCTTTATGCAAGTGATCTACGATATTCTGTATGCCACCCGGTTGTTAGGGAAAACGCCAAAATTTACTGTGTTAACCATCAGTGTATTGTGTGGTGGTTTGGCGATAAGCCTGTTTACTTTTGCTTTTTTATACACTTTCACCTCAAAACCATTACCGTTGCCAGAGCAGGGTACTCTTTACCGAGCATCGTTGTTTTGGGATAGTGAGGCGTTTGGCGAAAGACGTCACTTAGAGGCTTATGAAGCAGCCAAAATCAGAGAGAATATTACCACATTTGCTGAGCATGGTGTGTGGCAAAACAAAACTGTATCTGTTTCGCTAGGTGATAATAAACTGGTGACAGCTGCTGTTCGTACAACACCCAATCTATTTAAAATCAGTCGCACCCAGCCACTTCTAGGCCGCACATTGGAATTGTCGGATAGCTATATTGACAGTGCACCGGTGGGCATGATCAGCTATGCCATTTGGCAGGGGCAATTTGCTGGTGTCAAAGACATCGTGGGTAAGTCATTGTACGTCAATGGCGTTGCTACCGAGATTGTCGGAGTGATGCCGCAGGGGTATCGGTTCCCTATTTCTCATGACCTGTGGTTGCCCATTGCCTCTCGATTGCTCGATCCGTTGATGACCGATCGTGATAAAGTGAATTTCTTTGGTCGCCTGCAGCCTGGCGTCAGTGTAGAGCAAGCACAGAACCAGTTTTTCGATATAGCCAAGCAAGCTTTTGATGAACGCAGTGAGTTATTGCCTGGTGTTGAACTGATCCGCAGCGATGTCGATTTGTTTCAACAATTTGATATCGATGAGTCAATGAAAATACTGATGTTTGTACTCAATTTGGTGGCATTCTTTATTTTATTTTTGGCTGCGATTAACGTAGGTAACCTATTATTTGCAAGAGCCATTCAGCGCAGTAAAGAGTCAGCTATCAGAACGGCACTGGGAGCACCGCACTGGAGATTGGTGTCACAATTGATGTGGGAAGGTGTGTTGGTCACACTCGTCGGTACTGTTTTAGCGTTGGTTGTAGTAGGTTGGCTACTTAGCTTAATAAACATATATTTGCACTCGTTGATGGGCAATGAACTGGCATTTTGGTATCAATGGGGATTGGATAGAAGTGTGTTACTAGCGGGGCTCGGTTTTGCCTTGTTTACCATTTTTGTTGCCTGTTTTTTACCTGCCGTAAAAGCAGCCCGACAGAATTTCAATATGGTGTTGAGAGACGGTACTCGTGGAGCACAAAGCCGTAGTATTGGCCGTATTTCACGCTTTTTGGTGACCACTCAGATTGCCGCTATCTCAATTATCATGGTATTGGGTACAGTGATTTCGGTTAAAGTCAATCAGGCCACTGATTTGGAACTCGGTTATGACTACAAAAAAATGTATTTTTCTATCGTTGAACTGCCAAGTCATGACTACCCTGATGGTAGCAGTAGATCCTTATTTTTTGATAAATTTCAAAAGCAATTGATTCAAGAACAGGCAATATCGGATGTTTCTATCCGCTTTAATTTCCGCCAGCAATCAGTGGCGATTGATGGCGCTGAATATCAAAAAGAAAGTGACAAACCCCGCTTAAATGTTTATGCGTTGCTGGGCAATAGCGATTTTATGGGACCGACTTTACTCCAAGGTCGTCATCTAGATGAACGCGATAACATCAGCAGTGCTCGTTCTTCGTTGATTAGCGAATCGATGTCAAAGCGCCACTGGCAGAACGAATCTCCACTTGGCAAGCGACTTGAGATCAACTTGGACGGCACCAGTGAATGGGTGACAATTGTGGGTGTTGTCAGCGATACTTCCAACAACCCGTTTGAAAAACCAGCGTTGTTTGACGAAATTTACTTATCCGGTTATCAATTTCCAAATTCACGAGGTACGGTGTTTTTTAGACGACTTGTTGATGTGGCTTCAGTAGAAGACGCGTTTTTTAGAACCATGAGTCGCATCGACAGCCAACTGGATGTTTTGACCATTGAAGACTGGGAGCTAGAAACCTCAGCAATCTCAAAAATGGTGGTGGTTTTCCGTGATACGGTTATTTTCAGTGGTTTGTTCGCAATGATCTTGGCGATGACCGGCATCTATGGTTTGACGGTTTTCTCTGTAGAAAAACGTTCTCAAGAAGTTGGGGTGAGAAGGGCATTAGGGGCAACGGATCGTAATATTTTGGACTTGTTTATTAAACAAAGCAGTCGACAGTTGGTTGTGGGGCTTGTCTGCGGCGGGGGAATATCGATATTGATGTTGGTAGCCTCTGTAAGCGTATTGTCGTTACCTAGTTATGTTTATGGGGTGATATTTGCCATTGTTCTTACCAGTTTGATTAGTATTGTAATGGTAGCGGTGGTTATTCCGGCGAGAAAAGCAGTGATGATGGAACCATCTGATGCACTGCGCCATGAATAACGGAATGAGTTGTTGAGCTAGTTTTGAATTTATATTAAACAAGCATATACCTTAGACTTTTCCCTGTTGGAAAATGGCTACTCTGGGATATGG
>QIJM01000498.1 GCA_003232445.1 Paraglaciecola arctica | reverse complement strand
CCTGCTTTTGCACAGACAACCCCACCTGCTTCTAAGCCAATAAGAGAACTAATTTGAGTCACTACACCTTCGCAGAAACTCTTAACAGAATGTTCTTCCATTAGGTTTGCAGCAGAAACTATAATTTTTTGTAAGCCTAGACGGCTTTGATTAATTGACAATATCTGTTGATAAGAACGCAGAGAAGCAATAATGGTTGTCACCAATTTGCTTCGAGTAAGCTCTGTTTTGGTTTTGTAGTCATTGATATCGTAATCTTTAATGATTTGTTCTTCGGGTGCATACCCTGGCTGCCCAGTACGTAAAATAATGCGGGGTTCCATAATCTTCATTTCTTCGCGCATTATTTTTGCTACGGTTAAGCCAGCATCATCAGCTTCCATCACCACATCCAATAAAATGATGGCGATAGATGATCCCATATCTTCAATTATTTTTAATGCTTCAGCAGCAGAATAAGCATGGATAAAATGCAAAGTTTTATCGTTAACCACCAAATCTGATAGGGCAAGCCTAGTGACGGAGTGTATTTCTTCATCATCGTCGACGACTAATATATTCCAAACGCCGGTAATTTCTGGTGTGTTTGAATGAGTATCTTCGGATAAAAAAATCAATTCATCATTTTCGTATTTGCTAGGGTTCATTTACATTCCATAAAGGTCGAAATCCTGCTGTCAGTAACAATCATGCCTTATTCTTTATATTCATTTGACTCCAGCACAACACGAAAAAACGCTATGCGAGTATAAAATTAACTGAAATTATTGATTAAAGTTAACATTTTTATTTGCTCATGTAACATGAATTAACGCAATATACAGGGCAATAAAATTTAAAACAGCGTTCTAAGTTTCATGAAAATTGAGTCTAATTCACCGCCCATTACAAATCAGCTAAAACCCATGCCGTCGCAAAAAACGGCTGTAGGTGGTAGTACAGCTAAGATCCAGTCAGAAAATAAGTTAAACAGGCAATCAAGTCAAAAACGCATTGTTAATTGGTTTTCTCAAGCAGGTGTGCAAGGAGGAAATAGCTCTTTCAAAACCTCCACCAATAATGAAAAAATAAAGCGCACAAAAAAGGTGTTAGCTCAACGAAAATTGAAAAATCTAGAAAACATTCTGGATAGAGCGTTGGACTTTTGTCTAGATGACGGCAAAGAGGAAGATTTAGATCCCGATTGGTTTTTCAGTTTCGTGAAAATGGCAGAGGAAATTTTTTCTCCCTCCATGCAGGAACTATGGGGCAAAATATTTGCGGTTGAGACAGCAAGGCCAGGTAGTTTCTCGTTAAAAACCTTAGGCACATTAAAACAACTGACACAAAAAGATGCACAGATTTTTCGCCATGCAGTCAATCTAACGAGCAGACGCAAAGGTGAATCTACACCTAAACTTTTGCTTGGCTATTATCAAAAACCTAGTCTTTGGTCGTTTTTTAATGCGCACAAAGAACATCGACTAAATTTGGCAGAATTTGGTTTAGGTTACCCTGATGTTTTGTCGCTAATGGACTTAGGTTTAATACACCATAGTGAAATTGAGTCCGGTGAATTACCGACTGGGATTTCTGTAGAATGGCGTTGTGCAGGGCAAACATTGGCTCTAACTGCAAAACGCACAGGCACGACATTGGTGTATTACAAATTCACCACTACGGGCGCTGAATTATGTAAATTAGTGACGCGAAAACCACAAGGCAATTACGTAAAGTCGCTCAAAGCCACCATAGAGAATGCTTTCAATATAATCTAGATGATTTTTAGAAGAGTAGTGCGGCAAATCGCTAAATTCCATCACCAAATTCATGCAAGCCACATTCTCTTTTTAATCCGAAGAAACGAGTATCTTGTTCATTCATACCTTCTTCCAAAGAACGAGTACTGTGCCAATCTCCAATAGACACATAACCTTTTTCCCATAAAGGATGGTACGGGAGATTATGTTCTTTTAAATACAAGTGAACATCTTTGTTCGACCAATCAATAATAGGGTAAATCTTATATTGATTTTTCAACTGCTGCACAACAGGTAAGGTTTCTCGCATGTCAGATTGACTGCGACGCAATCCTGCAAACCAACTTTTTATTTGTAGATCATCCAAAGCTTTTTGCATTGGCTCGACTTTGTTCAGAGCGTTGTACTGTTCAATACCTTCTAGCCCTTGTTCCCACATTTTTCCCATACGGGCTTCTTGCCATGCAGAGGAAACATCAGCGCGATAAACCTTAAGATTGAGGTTGAGACGTTGTGTTAACTCATCAACAAACTGATACGTTTCAGCAAACAAATATCCTGTATCTGTCAGTACCACGGACATATCAGGATACTGCTGTGTAACCATATGTAACATCACAGCAGACTGCGCGCCAAAACTCGATGACAACATAAAGTTATGAGGCAAGTGTTCTAGCGCCCAAGCCACGCGTTGCATAGCAGACTGTTTTTCTAACGCTAGATTGGTTTGCACCAATTCGTCGCCTGAAATACTCATCGCTGCACTGTCGACAACGCTAGATTGAATAACTTGGGTCATCGTAAAAGTCCTTGGCTGAGTCAATAACAGGTTTAACCACTTCAGCTCTGATAAGAAAATCACCAAAAGCTTCGTCAACATCACGCTCTTTAGACCAGCGGCCTATTAAGCTATCTAATTCATTCATGATTTCTTTTTCATCGATATTTTCACGGTACATCCTAGGGATCCTTGTACCCTGACGATCGCCACCTAAATGGAAGTTGTATTTGCCTGGGCCTTTACCCACCAAGCCAACTTCTGCCAACATGGCGCGGCCACAACCATTAGGACAACCGGTAATGCGATAAATAATACTTTCATCCGGCATACCATGCTTAGCTAAAAGTCCCTCGATTTGCGTCACTGCGTCAGGTAAATAACGCTCAGCTTCTGCCATCGCCAATGGGCAAGTGGGTAGTGCCACACAGGCCAGCGAATCTTTGCGCTGTGCGCTCACGTCGTCAGCCATTAACCCATGCTCACGAGCTAACTGTTCAATCTGCGCTTTTTGCTCCTCAGGAACACCAGCCACTATCAAGTTCTGATTAGCCGTTAGACGAAAATCACCGGTATGTATTTTTGCAATTTCAGCACAGCCTGTTTTAAGCGTTTTGCCTGGGTAATCTAAAATACGACCGTTCTCGATAAACAAGGTGAGGTGATGTTTACCATCCACACCTTCAACCCAACCGATACGATCACCACGTGAAGTAAACTCAAAAGGTCGACTTTTTGCAAAATTAACACCTGAACGTTTTTCTACTTCGGCTTTGAAATTTTCAACACCAACACGCTCTAACGTGTACTTGGTTTTGGCATTTTTACGATTAACACGGTTACCCCAATCACGTTGAGTGGTCACCACTGCTTCAGCCACAGCCAAAGTGTGCTCTAAGTTGATATAGCCAAAATCGTCTGCTTTACGCGGGAAGGTAGAAGTATCACCATGAGTCATGGCCAAACCACCACCAACCAACACGTTAAAACCAATTAACTTGCCGTTTTCGGCAATAGCCACAAAGTTTAAGTCGTTAGCATGTACGTCAACATCATTTTGCGGCGGAATAACCACTGTCGTTTTAAACTTACGAGGTAGGTAGTTATTGCCTAAAATAGGTTCATGTTCAGTGGTTTCGGTTTTTTCGCCGTCGAGCCAAATTTCTGCATAGGCACGTGTTTTAGGCAGCAAATGTTCACTGATTTTCTTCGCCCATTCATACGCTTCTTGATGTACTGCAGACTCTACGGGGTTAGATGTGCACAACACATTACGGTTTACATCGCCAGCTGTAGCGATAGAATCAACGCCAACCTGATTGAGCATTTGATGCATGGGTTTAACGTCAGGTTTTAACACTCCGTGAAACTGAAAAGTTTGCCGCGTGGTTAAACGAATACTGCCGTAGATACTTTTTTCTTCAGCAAACTTATCAATCGCCAACCATTGCTGCGTACTTATAATGCCACCAGGTAATCGGGCTCTTAACATCACGTTTTGTAGCGGCTCTAATTTTTGCTTAGCGCGCTCGGCTCGAATATCGCGGTCGTCTTGCTGATACATGCCATGAAAACGAATAAGCTGAAAGTTATCGCCAACAAATGCACCGGTTAAATCATCGGTTAAGTTTTCTGCAATTGTTCCACGCAAGAAATCACTTTGGTCTTTTAGACGTTCGTTATCAGCTAACTTACCTTCAACGACGAAATTTTTGTGGTCAGTACTCATTAGTAGACGTCCTTCTGATAACGTTTGGCACGGCGCAAGTCAGAAATATACTGTTCGGCTTGCTCTTCACTTTTTGCGCCATGTTCAATCACAATTTGCACTAAAGCGTCTTGTACATCTTTGGCCATATGATTGGCATCGCCGCACACATAAAGGTGTGCACCTTGCTCAAGGCGCTGATATAACTCTGCGCCTTGCTCAAGCATACGATGTTGCACATAGACTTTCTGTTCTTGATCTCTGGAAAATGCCAAGCTGATTTTATTGACTACACCGTCTTTAACAAAACGCTGCCATTCAGTTTGATACAAGAAGTCTTGAGTATAATTGGGGTTACCAAAGAACAACCAGTTTTCACCACTTGCTTCTTCTGCTTCACGTTGTTGCATAAAGGCTCTAAAGGGCGCAATACCTGTGCCGGGGCCAATCATGATAACGGGTGTGTTGCCGTCATCGGGTAGGCGGAAGTTGTCGTTTTTCTCAACAAATACATTCACTTCACCGCCTTCATCTAAACGAGTAGCCAAGAAACTAGATGCTCCACCTTGATGAGCATGGCCGTGGGCGTCGTACTCAACTAAGGCAACAGTTAGGTGTACTTCATCTTCCACTTCTGCTTGGCTAGAAGCAATAGAGAAGAGTCTTGGTGTCATGCTTCTTAGCGCATTAACAAACTGCTGAGCTGTGACCTTAGCTGGGAATTGACGCACAATATCGATGATCTGGCGCTGAGCTAAATATTCACGCAATACTGACTTATCATCCAATAACGCATTAAGTTCAACGTTGTTAGCGTATTCTGCATATTTGCTGGCGAAAGTCGGGTAACTTTGCGTTAGCTCTAATTTATTGAGCAAAATATCGTTAAAACTGTAGTCATCACCTGACCAGTTAACCGAAGTACCGCTTTCTAAACCAAGCACAGTGATTAACTCATCGATTAGGTTTATATCATTTTTAAACCAAACGCCCAATGCATCACCTGGACGGTATTGAATACCTGAACCCTCAAGGGATATCTCAA
>QIJM01000462.1 GCA_003232445.1 Paraglaciecola arctica | reverse complement strand
TTGAAAAAATAACCCAACATAATTCTGTTTTTAGTAAGTCTGAGCGCAAAGTTGCAGAGGTCATACTCGCGAATCCACAAACGGCGATACACAGCAGTATTGCCACGCTAGCAAAAATGTCCGGTGTAAGTGAGCCTACAGTGAATCGCTTTTGTCGCAGATTGGATACCAAAGGGTACCCAGATTTTAAATTACATCTAGCCCAAAGCCTTGCTAATGGTACGCCTTATGTAAACCGTCATGTTGAAGAAACCGACGGTCCTGAAGAATATACCCATAAAATTTTTGAATCCACTATGGCCGCACTCGAGGTCGCACGCCAATCCGTTGATATAGCCGCGATCAACAGAGCTGTAGACTTGTTAACTCAGGCGCAAAAAATATCCTTTTTTGGGTTAGGTGCTTCAGCTTCAGTTGCCCACGACGCATTAAACAAATTTTTTCGGTTTAATATACCCGTCATCTATTTTGAAGATATTATAATGCAACGTATGAGCTGCATGAACTCTGGTGAAGGGGATGTAGTAGTGTTAATTTCTCACACTGGCAGAACAAAAAATTTGGTAGAAATAGCCCAAATAGCCAGAGGAAATGATGCAACCGTCATGGGGATTACGTCTAAAGACAGCCCCCTAGCCCATGAATGTAGTTTAGTGTTATCTCTAGAAGTCCCAGAAGATACGGATATGTATATGCCTATGGCCTCAAGGATTGCACAGTTAATACTGATAGACATACTGGCTACAGGTTTCACCCTCAGAAGAGGTAACAAATTCAGAGAAAACCTTAAACGTGTGAAAGATACCTTGCGCGCTTCAAGGTTTGATAAACGCAGTGATTAAAGCAATAACCTACCTTATTCTAATAAAACAGAGCCAATAGGCTCTTTTTTATTAGAATAATTTCATTTTTTGGTCATTTTTCACTATTATTTTCGTAATAAAATTACAATTTTGTCAATTTATAACTATTTGACTTTTGTAGACATCTACAAAGAGAACTACCGCCCTATAGAGGCTATGCTTAACTTATTAAATTCCACCAAATTTTAAGCAGTATGTACTGCGAAGATAGGTAACATATGCGCCATAACAACAGAGTACCCAAACTATGTTAAGACGAACAAAAATACTCGCTACCTTAGGTCCATCCACAGATACAATGGAGCAAATTGAAGCGATTATTAAAGCCGGAACCAATGTGGTTCGAATGAACTTTTCCCATGGAACGGCCGAAGAACATATCAACCGAGCGAAAAAGGTTCGCACAGTAGCCAAGAAATTAGGTAAATACGTAGCCATTTTAGGCGATTTGCAAGGGCCAAAAATTCGTGTAGCCAAGTTCGTTGACGGTTCGATTGTCTTAAAGATTGGTGATCACTTCATTCTAGATGCCGATATGGATCGTGATATTGGCAACCAGCAAGCGGTGGGTATTGATTACAAAGCCTTACCCCAAGATGTTAACAATGGCGATATATTGTTGCTTGATGATGGACGTATTCAACTCAAGGTGACTCGCGTTGAAGGTAATAAAATACATACCGAAGTCACCGTTGCCGGTAAATTATCAAATAATAAAGGCATTAACCGCCAAGGCGGTGGTTTATCTGCTGAAGCACTCACCGCCAAAGATAAAGAAGATATTGTTACCGCAGCAAAGATTGGTGTGGACTATCTAGCGGTGTCATTTCCCCGCTCTGGTGACGATTTGCGGTATGCCCGTCAACTCGCTGAAAAAGCCGGGTGTTATGCCATGATATGCGCAAAAGTTGAACGTGCAGAAACCGTTGCCTCTGATGAAGCCATTGACGACATTATCGAAGCATCTGACGCAGTGATGGTTGCTCGTGGTGATCTAGGTGTTGAAATTGGCGATGCCGAGTTAGTCGGCGTGCAGAAAAAACTCATCGCTCGCTCTAGGCAGCTTAATAAAATAGTGATTACCGCCACACAAATGATGGAGTCGATGATAACAAGCCCTATGCCGACTCGCGCAGAAGTGATGGACGTGGCGAATGCAGTGTTAGATGGCACTGACGCAGTCATGTTGTCAGCCGAAACAGCCGCAGGAGAATTCCCAGTAGAAACAGTGGAAGCGATGGCACGCGTATGCGTAGGCGCTGAGACTCATCCAAGTGTAACTGTATCAAAGCATAGAATGGATGAAACGTTTAGCTCTGTCAGCGAAACTGTCGCCCTCAGCGCGGTTTATTCAGCTAACCACTTAAATACTATAAAGGCTATAGTCTCCTTGACCGAAAGTGGCAGCACCCCCTTGTTGATGTCTCGTATCACTACATCTCTATCCATTTATGCTATGTCTAGACACGAAAGCACGCTAAATAAAATGGCTTTATACCGTGGGGTCAAGCCAGTATTTTTTGATTCAAGAGGCAGCGACCCCGGTCAACTTAAAAATGACGTTGTGACCATTTTATTAGAAAAAGGCATTTTGGAGCCAGGCGACCAATTCATTATGACCTACGGTGATGTAATGGAAACAACCGGCGGTACTAATGCTTGTAAGATTGTGTCTGCTTAGGAAAAAAGTGCTCTAGTACATATTATGGATTTAAAACGAGCCGTTTAAGCTCGTTTTTTTGCACTATTAATCAGCTATTTATCAATGAAGAATATTACAGTGTTAAAAAACCTGACACTAATGGCTCAGTTTGTGAAATAACAAGACACTTATACAGCCCTGATGCAATACTTTAGTTTGTTTCTAGGCATCGAGATGTTCGACAGCGTTGCCATTGACCTTATACCAACCAGCAATGCTATATCGATCGCACCTACTGGTAAGGACTTCATGGGGGAAAGTGTCACTGAGAAAAATCATACAACCATTAAACACGGGTGGCACAATTAGCAAAGGTGATACTTGTTCATCCGCATACAAAAGTAACTCACCTCCATCATTTTTACCCCAGTCAGGGTTCAAATAAAATACTGTACTCAAGATCCTGTTACTACGTGCCTGCAATGTGTCCCCTTTAAAAGCGTCTAAGTGGCGCTGATAAAAGTCGCCTGTAGAATAGTGCGAGAAGTGACACTCAAAATCGAATAGCCCCATAAATAGTCGCCTATTCAAGCCCATTCTTAATTGCTCCATCCAGTTTAAATATGCCTGCTGAGGGGCAGAGTTGCCGCTCAGCCACAATGTCGAGTCGGTTCTCACCTTTGCATTCAGTTGCTGACTATTGTTACGACCGATACCCGCGGGCTTAAATTCGATTGAAGCTAAGCGCTTTGCTTCATGCAGCAATTGGTCGGCAAGCCACACTGGTAAAAAGTGCGGCAATTGAATAAAACCTCGTTGTGCCAAAGCGTCAGCAATATCGTCTATTAACTGCTCTGTGAGATGTGCATTTTCAGTCATCTGTGTCATATCAACATTTATGCTTCATTTAGAGTCATTTCCAGTGCGCTGACATGGAATTGCATAGTCACTTTAGCAACGTGGCAACGTTTAATTAACCCAATATAGCGAAAAAATGAAGCGTTTGAAGTTACTCCACCAACGCATTGGAATAATGTAGTTTGCGCTGGTTATCGACAATAATGCCATCGTATCCTGGAGTACGATCCAGCAAGTCCATACCTTTTTGCACCCCCAATACAAACACTGCGGTCGATAGGGCATCATTCAGTGTGCTGCGCTGGCCAATAATAGACACACTTTGTACTTCATAGGCCGAAGTACCTGTTTTGGGCGATAGGATATGATGATAGCGTTTTCCGTCTTGCTCGAAATAACGTTCGTAGTCGCCTGAAGTAGATAACCCAGTATCAACCAAGGGCATAATCACCGCCTGTTTATCTTTGTTACGAGGGTCACGAATACCTACCATCCACGGTTTACCTAGCCTGTCACCAAGCAGTTTAGTATCGCCACCTGCCGTCACTAGCGCATGTTTAATCCCGCGTTTTTTTAGTATATCTATAGCATTGTCTACCGCATGACCTTTAGCGATCCCCCCTAAATCAATTTTAACATTGGGATGGGCAAAGAAAATACTATGATCATCGACGTCGAACTTAATGTGCCGGTAGTTAACGGCCTTTAATAGATCTTCAATTTGGCCTTGCTTTGGTTTTTGATTTTCACGATAGTTGTACAAATAACCTACACTAGCAAAGGTGATATCAAAGGCTCCGTCTGTCTCCTTTGCTAATTCAACCGACAAAGCGATCAGCTCGAATAATTCTTTAGATACTGGCACTGCGGTGTCGGAGGCACGGCTATTGAGCTGACTCAACTCACTATTTTCAATGTACGGACTCATTAACTGATTAATACGCTGCATTTCGTCCATTACAGCTTGTATTGCATCTTCACCTTGTTGCGCAGAATCACTCCACAGTTCTACCTGAATATTGGTGCCCATGATCCCTTGATTACCTTCAAACCACTTTCCATAGGAGAGCCCTGAATAAAGCAACATGCAAACCACCAAAATTGGCGAGACTATATCCTTCATATTTATACCCCGCACACTCATAATTATAATTCTAAGCCCAGTTGATAGAGCTGGTTTTTCTTTAAGCCATATTGTTCAGCCGTCACGGCCGCCGCTTTTTTAAGGGGCAATTCTTTCATTAACAGTTTGAGTAAGCTAAGTGCATCTGCTGAAATTTCGGTTTGATCCTTTTTTTCACCCGCAATCATCAATACAAATTCACCTCTTTGATGATTAGTATCGGCCTCAAGCCAAGTCAAACAAGCTTGTGCGCTACCTGAGTAAAACGTTTCAAAGGCCTTGGTAAGCTCTTTTGCCACCACCATTTGCCGTTTTTCACCCAACTCAGCCACAACCTGTTTAACGGTGTCTACCACTCTACGGGGAGATTCATAAAACACACTGGTGCTGGTTTCGGTGAGTAAACGCTGCAAAGCCTGTTGTTTGGCCACGGCTTTAGCGGGTAAAAACCCCTCGAATTTAAATCTGTCTGTGGCTAAACCCGCAGCGCATAATGCTGTGATGGCAGCACATGGGCCCGGTAATGGCACAACATTAACCTCAGCTTCTCGGCACCGACTAACCAAACCATAACCTGGATCGCTAATAAGTGGCGTACCCGCATCAGAAATTAAGGCGATACTTTGGCCCAATTTAAGTTTTTCGATGAGCTGAATAGCCCGCTGTGATTCGTTATGATCATGCAATGAAGTTAATCGCGTCGAAATATCATAATGTTGCAACAAACGCTGACTATGCCGAGTATCTTCAGCTGCAATCAAATCGACTTCGGCCAAAATACGTAAAGCTCTGTGGGTGATGTCTTCCAGATTGCCAATAGGCGTAGCGACGATATATAAGGTGCCTGATTCAGTCAATGTTAACTCTCCAAATTAAAGCGATAGTCTCAGTATAAGTTTTATCGCTCAACCTAGTCACAAAGCATTAGATATTTATATTCGTTACTATAAACTATTCAGTACTTTCTTCTACGGATATCAGCGATGAGTTTTCGAGCGTGTATTGTATTTTGTATCGCTACTTTATGTTTGCTTTCTTGCACTAGTGCCCCTACTCGGCAAACCCCAAAGACCGCGGTAACACCATCAAAAACAATAACCGAAGTAGCAAAAGGTAGTGATTACTACCTAACCCAAGCCAAACAAAACTATGCGAAGAACAATGATGTATATCAACGTAATGACTACCTGATACAAGCCGCCGAAGCGCTGCAGACAGAACAACAATGCAAAAAAAGTATCAGGATGCTTAAGGTGCTACAGCCAGAGTTACAAGACAACCGCCACCACACTCATGCCAATCTAATTTTAGCCGAGTGTGACTTAATTTTGTCTGATGAGGATTTTGATAGCGTAGAAGCCATATTAGCAAATTTGACTGAGGCTGAGGCTTATCAAGCCCGCATTGCCGCATTGCAAGCACAGCTTCAAGTTAACAAAAAGCAATGGCTAAAAGCGGCTAAAGCATTGCAAGACACTGACATTGAAGAACTGGAAAAAACCCATACAATCTGGCAATGGCTCAAGAAACTAAATTTATCTGAGTTAGAAAAGGCGCGACTATCGGAGTCGACACTGCAACCTTGGTTGCAACTTGCCATCATAGTAAAACGTTTTGCATTAGAGCCTGAGTTGTTTAACCAGCAACTAGTTAATTGGCAGAGTAGGCATTTTGGGCACCCACTAGTGACTAGTCTTCCGGAAGAAATAGAACAGTCGTTGCTGCAATCACCAATACAGGCAAAACGTATTGCTGTTTTATTACCATTAACCGGCAGACTTGCGAATCAAGGCTTAGCCATAAAAGAGGGTATACTGGCCGCTTATCTTGAAAATTTACTTGGGGCAAAGCTTAGCCCAAATAGTCCATCCGAGTACGGCGAGTCACTTGACAAAACAACTCAGAGCAACATTCAACAATATCGTGAAATTCGCTTTTTTGATTCTGCCTTAAAAACAGCGCAGCAGCTAAATGCACTTGTTGCTAATTTTGATGTGGTTTTGGGGCCTTTAATCAAACAAAAAATTACTGAATTGACCGCCATTTTACCTACAGATAAAATACTTTTGGCACTAAACAGAGTGGAGTTAAAAATTAATACTCCCACGATAAATCAATTGGATAGTACAACAGAGTCAAATTTGCCTGTAGCAGAACATTATTACTTTTCATTAGCGCCAGAAGACGAAGCACAACAACTAGCATTACATATTCAACAAAAACAGTTGGTTAGACCTATTGTGTTCGCGGAAGACCACCCTACAACACAACGAATGGCTGAAGCATTTATTACCGCGTGGCAAGAAACACCCAACGCCATTCAACCAGATTTAACCATATTCACTGACAACAAAGACATGCGTATTCGTGTATCGGAAATGTTAGATGTAACCCAAAGTAAACAGCGCATTAAACAAATAAAAACGATGTCCGATGTTGAAGTTTTTGGAGTAGAAAGAAATCGTCGAGATATTGATGCCATAGTGTTGTTTGCCAACCCTGAACAAACCGAGTTGCTCAATCCTATTATCGAAGCAAGCCTGAGCCCCTTTGCTCGCAAATCACTATCAGTGTTTGCATCTTCACGCAGCCATAGCTTAGATTTGAACAGCAACAGTCTCAGAGATTTGCGTAATCTCACATTCACAGACATGCCTTGGATGTTACCCGATCATAGTTGGCAAACCTTAGCCAATCAAACCAAACAACTTTGGCCACAAAGACAAGATACCCTGTTAAGACTATTTGCTATGGGTTTCGACGCCTACAACTTACTGCCGAATTTACGTCGATTAAAGACTCTGCCACAACTTGTCAGTTACGGGCTAACCGGTGAAATTAATGTAGACGATCAGGGTGTGTTACACAGACGTTTACCTTGGGCACAAGTTGTCCAAGATCGAGTGAAATTACTTGCAGTGGATTAAGCAGGCACTCTCTCCATTAATCGGCAGTGAGGCAGAGCGTTTTGCTCGAACCTTCTTAGAACATCAAGGTCTTACATTTGTCATGCAAAATTATCGGTGTCGTACAGGTGAAATAGACTTAATCATGCAAGACGGTGAAGAACTGGTGTTTGTCGAAGTAAAATACCGTAGTAAGAGCCAACACGGCTCTGCAATAGAATTTTTTCATGCCAGCAAAAAGCGTAAGTTTGAATCTGCTGTCATGCACTATATGCAAGAGAAAGGGTTTAACCCTAGTGTTGTCCCACATAGAATTGACCTAGTGGGCATTGAGGGAAAAGGCCAGCAACAGCAAAATATCAATTGGTTAAAAAGTGTTTAACCACAGGCTGCGAAGAGCAGTCATTATTTTATTAGGAGTGTTATGTTAGAAGACATTAAGGCAAATT
>QIJM01000499.1 GCA_003232445.1 Paraglaciecola arctica | reverse complement strand
AGTGGGCTTAGACTGGACAGTGGATATGGCTGATGCGAAAGCACGTATCGGCGACAAGGTTGCTCTGCAAGGTAATATGGATCCGTCTATGTTATACGCACCGGCCGCGCGTATTGAGCAAGAAGTGCAACTCATTCTGGACGGTTTTGGTAAAGGGAATGGTCATGTATTTAATCTTGGCCATGGTATTCATTTAGATGTGCCACCTGATAAGGCCAAAGTATTTATTGATGCTGTGCATAGATTAAGTAAACCTTTCCACCAATAACGAGTGATAAGCACTTAGTTCTTTTTAGTAAAAGTGACTACCTCACCCGAGGCACACAGTTGCTGTGCCTCGACTTTACTGCAGGTTTGATCCATTTTAAGTAAACCTATGCCTGCGCCGTTAGATAATGTGGTTAACTTGTGATCATTCGGTTTGCGATGCCTAACCAGCATGTTCCGTCTCTGGGTGAACCAGTTTAGTGGCGAATATTTGCTATACAAAATGCGGTTAAGCCTGTCGAACCACTTTAACAACTTATCGGGAAATTCGTTTTTGATGCCACTACTGGTGATCTGAGTAATATTAGGACTGTTATGTCTGAATCTCAGGGTAATGTCATATACAAATGAATAATGCACATCGCCTGACAGGATCACAAAGTTTGGCGGGGTTTTGCGATTGCGGAAAATATTTAGCATCACACTGGCCGTGCCTTTGTGGGCCATCCAGTTTTCTGCATCGACGGCCAACGCTTTGCCAAAAAAGGTAAAAATACGTTGTATGGTTTCAATTAACTTCACACCAAAAATAGGTGCCGCAGAGACCATAATCACGGCTTCTTGACCGATTAGCTCTTGCTGCAATTCACATAATGCTTCCCAGTCCATCAAACCTGAGGGTTTACTTAAACTCGATTCAGAACGCCAACGCTGGGTACGTGTATCCAGTACCACCAGCTTGGGTGAAGTTTCTAAGCAGTAATGCCAATGTTCCCAGTCGAGCAAGTGTTGAACAAGTACGTCATGTTGCTGAATGCCATTTTCTGTGAAAAACCCACTGCACGATGCAAACAAAGGTTGTAACTTTGCGGGGTCATTGCCCCAGCCCTGACACAACCAATATCCCAGCAATGCGTTACCCACTATGCGTTTGGCAAACAAGTTGCCGTATACTGCATCCTCCCAGCCACGGGTTAAATTCCAATCATCAGTAACATCATGATCATCAAAAATCATATACACCCGCACATGGGCTAACGCTCTTCTAACTTTATCTAAACCAGTCACGAAGTTTTCAATGATGGCCTGTTCTTCGGCAAATTTTTGTTTGAAAGGTTCGGGGATAGCCTCATCACTAATATGCACCAACTGCCACATCTCAGGTGACCAGGTAAGAATATACATAGCCATGACTTCAGCGAACGATATTAAGTGGTTACTGGCATTGACCGAAGTAAAAATAGGCTTTCGTTTGCCCGCAAAAAATTGACTGTATGTGTTGGCTGTACTTGGATCATCTGGCAGTAGTTCAGGGCGTTGATAAAAGCAGTGAGGATGTTCAAATAACTCTTGGCTGTTACTTATAGTTGACCCTTCAAGCTCTTCATGAAACAAACCCAAGCTATCAATGGTTTGTTTAATCGCTACTAGTGTCGGCCCTGCTATATCGTCGGTATAAACTTGATCACCCGACATCATTAATAAGTCAGGCGGTTCAATTTGCCCTGCCAATCCTAACTCAATTTGTTGATCAACTATGACCAAGCCATCGCCACTATCATGATGGGGTTTACGGCAAGAGCCATGTAACATTTGTCCAATTTGTCTGCGGATCACAAAGCTGGGGTAAGATTGACCTGAATAAAGTAAAGTAGGCAGTAACTCACAGAGTTGACTTTTACTGCCATCTTTGTCCAGCAAAGTAATGTCGTAACTCACCCGACTGCCACATGAAATTTCAGCATTGGGCTCTAGAGTGATCAAATTGACAAAAGCGTGAGTTCCTACTTGAACTTGATAGAGTTGATGCTCATCTAACTGAGCATCAAACCAACTCGTTTGCTCTGGCTGACTCAATAACTTTACAGAAAAGTCGTAGGCTTTATTGGTTATCAGCCAAAAGCAAACTTGCTTTGCATTCGCTCGCCGAACAATAGGTCCAGCGAGTATTTTTGATACTGATTTCAAGGTGTTTTCAAGCAAGCTTTTTACGCGCCTAATTATTCAAATAACGCATTTAAGTAAGCGGCTATGAAATAACGCATTTAAGTAAGCGGCTATGCGCACACCACCCATTTGTAGGCGTCGTTTTACAATAGGTATTGTTTGATATTGATAATCCCAAGATACTTCGTCTTTAGCAGGGTATAGACCGGCACGTACTTTTGCACTTTCAGCAATCCATACCTTAGGATCAATCTCCACCCATTCTTTAGCCTGTTGGATCGAAATTTTACTGCTAAGCCTGTTGGTCCATTCTGTATAAGATAATTTTTGTCTATCAATCAAACCTGAATCCCAGACTCGGTGTAAATTAGAATCTTCCCAAAAAAACTTCAGTTTTACATCGTTGCCGCCCTTATCTGTACCATTTCCAGCATGAAAGGGTTGATGCAAATCACCAATAATATGCACAATAAATCTAAGTGCGAGTTGTTTCTCTTCCAAGCTTGATTGTTTATCTGTTAGTTGTTTGGAAAACATTTCCAAAGCAGTCACCGCATTGCCTTCAGGTGGCGGCGCCACTTCTGAATATGTCTTACCGTCAAACACATTCACATAATGCCAAGGGTTAGCTGTTTTTTTCCAAAACTCACTGGGGTGTGATTTCATCTCGTCGGCATAAGTCGAGGCTTCTGCTAAATCTTCATTGAACAACAATTGATCGATGGCACGCTGCGCTTCAGGTGTAAGGTATTGCTCGGCAATAGCTCCTGTTACACGATGGCCTGTTTGCCCCCAACTTAACGCTTGAAAACTCATTGCAGCCGCAACCACACCCATAATCAACTTATTTAATTTCATTTTAAAGTCTCTTCAGTTCATTCTATTTTTGCTAATTGTTGGATCAATAAGTCATGTATGCCACCAAAGCTGCCATTACTCATCACTACAATGTGGTCACCCGGTTGAGCATAGGAAATAATGGATTTCACCAACATATTCATATCTTTATATAACATGGCTGTTACGTCGCTCTGCGCCAGTAAATCATCCATCGACCAAGTTAAATTTGACGGTTCAAAAATAAATACCTGATCGGCACTAGACCATGATGCGGCAAGTGTATCTTTGTGCACACCCATTTTCATGGTGTTAGAACGAGGCTCTAGCACAGCCAAAATGCGCCCATCGCCAACTTTAGCCCTGAGTCCATTTATAGTAAAGGCAATAGCAGTAGGATGATGAGCAAAATCATCATATAGGGTAATGCCATTAACTATGACTTTAACTTCCATGCGGCGTTTTACATTAACAAACTGCCTTAGCGCTTCAATCGCCAAGTCACTTTTAACCCCACTATGTTTTGCCGCTGCAATCGCCATCAACGCATTGTTAACGTTATGTTCACCCATAAGATCCCAATGTACCTTGCCTTGAGCTTGCCCCTTGAATATGACTTCAAACTCACTGCCATCGGGATTGCTGTTTTGCACCTGCCAATCGCCGCCTGTAAACTGTACTGGGGTCCAACAACCCATGTCTAACACTTTGCGCAGATTTTTGTCTGACTTGGGTAAAAGTACTAAACCGTTATTCGGTACTATACGTAATAAATGATTGAATTGCTTTTGGATATCGCTTAAGTCAGAAAAGATATCAGCATGGTCAAACTCAAGGTTGTTCATCACCAAAGTGCGAGGGCGGTAGTGCACAAACTTAGAACGTTTATCAAAAAAAGCGCTGTCGTATTCATCTGCCTCAATGACAAAAAATGGGCTTTCACCCAAACGGGCAGACACATCAAAATTTTGTGGGATACCACCAATTAAAAACCCAGGCTTTAAACCTGCATACTCTAATATCCACGCCAACATACTAGAGGTACTGGTTTTGCCATGGGTGCCAGATACGGCTAATACCCAACGATCTTTGAGCACATTTTCGAGTAACCATTGTGGCCCACTAGTGTAAGGCAGGTTTCTATCTAATATATACTCCACCGCTTCATTACTGCGGGATAACGCATTGCCTATAACAACTATATCTGGCTCATTTTTAAATTGTTTTGCATCGTAACCTTCAAATAGCTCGATACCTAAAGACTCTAATTGCGTGCTCATAGGCGGGTATACGTTACTGTCAGAACCTGTGACTTTGTGCCCTAGCTCTTTAGCAATAGCTGCAATGCCACCCATAAAAGTGCCACAGATACCTAAAATATGTAGATGCATAGATTGCCGTTCAAAATGTCTAAGAAGCGTAGAATACCAGATCAGAGATCTCTAACCCAATCAACAATGTAAAAAATTACGTCGTTGTGATGACCAAGGCAAAGGCTTGTTTGTGTTTAGGTTATAAAGAATACGTTTAGATTACAGTTTCTTGTTTTTTGAAGGTACAATTGAATTAGTCGGTACTTAAAATAATAAAAATCGTAATGCATACCCCTACAACTTCAAGGCTCTACAACTACAAGGTATTTACGCATAATGAAAAGACTTAACTCGCAACTTCAAGAAGATGGCGCACCTATGGAGCTCATCCTACTATTAAGAACATTATTAGCAGGCTGCAAGGAAATTTCTTTTAGGGTCAGTCAAGGTGCCCTCGCTGGTGTATTGGGTTCAACATTAAGTGAAAACGTACAAGGCGAAACTCAGAAGAAGTTAGATGTTATTTCTAACCAAATCCTAAAAGATATTCTGAGCGAGTCAGGTTACGTCAAAGCCATCTCCTCAGAAGAAGAAGAAGAGGTAGTGCCTTGTAATCCAAATGGTAATTATCTCGTTAGCTTTGATCCCCTTGATGGCTCGTCTAATACTGAGATCAATAGCCTCATCGGTACGATTTTTTCTATTACTCACGCACCACAGTGGATGGATCCTGATGATCCTTCGGCTTTTCTGCAACCCGGTACGCAAATAGTGGCAGCGGGTTATGTGTTATATGGCCCCTCAGCAATGCTTGCCCTGACTACAGGCCGTGGTACACATCTTTATACCTTAGATAAAACCCATGGCGGTTTTTTGTTAACTACACCTAATGTCAAAGTGCCTGAGCAAACTTCTGAGTACTCAATCAATGCATCTAATCAACGTCATTGGGAAGCGCCTATTCAAGCATACATTATCGACTTGTTAGCGGGTACAGAAGGGCCTAGAGAAAAGGATTACAACATGCGCTGGGTTGCTGCGATGGTAGGTGATATCCACAGAGTATTATCCCGGGGTGGTATTTTTATGTACCCATACGACAAACGTGATCCGAGCAAAGCTGGTAAATTACGCTTGTTATATGAAGCCAATCCCATGGCCTTCCTTGTAGAACAGGCTGGCGGTTTAGCTGAAACAGGCACGGGACGTATTATGGAAGTCATGCCTACCGAAATTCATCAACGAGTACCGGTGTTAATTGGCTCAAAAGAAGAAGTAGAAGCATGTTTAAGCTACAGCAAATAAATTAATGCTTACCCCTAAATAAGTATCCAAAAAAGCCTCACCTGAGGCTTTTTTGTTTTATAAACTTACAACAGGGGCGCTATAACTAGACTCACTATAGCCATCACATTGATGAGGATATTCATAGATGGACCAGATGTATCTTTAAATGGGTCGCCTACTGTATCACCTACCACCACCGCCGCATGAGTGTCAGATCCTTTGCCGCCTAAGTTACCTTTTTCTACATACTTTTTAGCATTGTCCCAAGCACCACCAGCGTTAGCCATCATAAGAGCGAGTAAAACACAACCTAATAGTGCTCCGCCTAACATCCCGCCTAGAGCATGAGCACCTAAGCCAAAACCTATTAAAGGAGGCACACCTACAGCAATTACGCCGGGTAAAATCATTTTTTTCAGTGCGGCTTGAGTCGCGATATCGATACAACGAGCATTATCAGGCTCAGCAGTGCCTTCCATTAGGCCTTCAATTTCTCTGAACTGACGGCGAATTTCTTGGATCATTTCAAATGCGGCATCACCCACAGCAGTCATGGTAATAGAGGCAATTAAAAATGGCAGTAAACCACCAATAAATAGTCCAATCAACACCATAGGCTCACCTAAGTTCAAGGTAAAGCCGGGGTACTTATTCACCAACGTTTCCATAAAGGCAGCAATGATGGCAAGAGCTGCGAGTGCCGCCGCACCTATAGCAAAACCTTTACCAATAGCCGCTGTGGTATTGCCTAGCTCATCTAGCGAATCAGTAATGGCACGGGTTTCTTCTCCCAAACCCGCCATTTCGGCTATGCCACCAGCATTGTCAGCTACCGGGCCATAAGCATCAATTGCCATGGTAATGCCCACAGTTGCCAACATGCCAACCGCGGCAATGCCTACGCCATATAAACCGGATAGTTGAGTAGAAGCATAAATAATCGCACAAATGGTTAGCACCGGAATAACAACCGATTGCATACCTACCGCCAGTCCCGTAATCATTACAGTAGCAGGGCCAGTTTCGCCTGCCTCGGCTATTTTACGTACAGGTGTGGATGCGGTGTAATATTCAGTCACTAAGCCAATAATAATACCGCCCACGGCACCGGAAACCACCGCCCACCACACATGAACATTCACACCCAGTTTGGCAACCACAAAATAAGCCGCAGCAATAAAAATCACAGCCGCTGATATAGTACCAGCTCGCAAAGCTACTTCTGGTTTGTTGGCTGACATCAATTTAACCAGTACAATGCCTGCAACTGAACACAATAAGCCGGTTGATGCCAAAGCCAAGGGTAAGAACATTAAAGACTCTCGACTTCCTAATACACCCAAAGCCATAGTCGAAGCAATGGCAATAGTGGCAATCATTGAACCGCAATAAGACTCAAAAATATCTGAGCCCATTCCCGCTACATCCCCCACATTATCACCGACATTGTCTGCGATAACACCTGGATTACGTGGGTCGTCCTCAGGAATGCCCGCTTCAATTTTGCCAACTAAATCAGCACCAACATCAGCGCTTTTAGTGAAAATACCGCCCCCTACGCGGGAAAATAAGGCAACTATTGATGCGCCCATACCAAATCCATGAATAACATGGGCAGTAGCAGGGTCACCACCAAAGAACCAATATAGTGAGCCCAAACCTAAAAGCCCCATGGATGCGACGCAGAGCCCCATCACAGAGCCCCCCATAAAGGCTATTGTCAGCGCAGAGGCCGCCCCTTCATCATGGGCAGCTTGAGTGGTACGCACATTGGCTTGAGTAGCAGTAAACATGCCCATATACCCTGCAAAAGCAGAACAAAACGCACCTGCGACAAAAGCTAAATACAAGGCAATACCCACCACTAAGGCAAACAGGCACAACATTTTATACTCGAGGTGCATAAACACCATGGCACCGGAATGTATGGCATCACCTATTTTGATGATCGCCGGATTAGAGACAGGTGATTTTTTAATAATAAGATAGATAATAAACGCGCTAATTAAGCCAGCAAATCCCAAGATAGGCGGCAGGTAGAATAGTTCAGTCATAAAAGTTCCCAGGGTTAATGTAACAATGACACAAAGCAAACCATCTTTAATCAAACACCAAAAATGGGTCCACTTTGCAATACATTTACGCCAATCTCTCATTGCTTACGTCATTCATGAGTACATGGCTACTTTATTGTTTTATTTACAATTTATTTACATTTATAGTGCAACTATAACGAGATATTTGTCTTGAGTTCAAGTTTTAATCGATAATTGTGTTGAGTCTGCGTTTTAATCACTCTGGTGAGTTTCATCTTGTGCGTCTAAGCACTATAATCCTGCGCAATAAAATTTAACAACTTTAGGTAATAC
>QIJM01000401.1 GCA_003232445.1 Paraglaciecola arctica | reverse complement strand
ACAAGTAACCTCAGTGTTTAGACTCTTTTAGTCGTTTTAAGAAAGTTATCTATTTCTCTATTCACCTGTCTAATTCGATCCATTCAATTCAATAAAAAAGGCGAACACTTTGACATGTCCGCCTTTTTATATTTCCCAGCCTAGCTTCTTTATATTGAAACTTAAACTATATTGAACTGCTCTTCTTCCATGCTCATTAAGTTATCAGAACCAGATCCCATGGCAGACACTAAAGAACGTGTACGTGTTAATAAACGATCAAAATAAAATTTAGCGGTGTGTAATTTAGCTTTATAGAATTCTGGATCGTTAGTGCCATCGTCAAGTTTTTTCTGAGCTACCACAGCCATTTGAAGCCAGAAATAGCCAACAATCACGTAACCTGAGTACATCAAATAATCAACAGATGCAGCACCTAGTTCTGCAGGATTTTTGGCTGCTCTATGCATAATATCTTCAGTAATTTGATGCCATTCATCTACATGTATATCGATACTGTTCGACCAAGCATTAAATTGGCTCTTATCGCGAATACTTTTACAGTATTCTTTGACTTCGTTAGTAAATACACTCAGTAACTTACCGTTCGACCCAACTATTTTTCTAGCTAATAAATCAATCGCTTGAATACCTGTTGTGCCTTCGTACATAGTACAAATACGGGTATCACGGGCTAGTTGTTCCATGCCCCATTCTTTAATAAAGCCATGTCCACCAAAAACCTGCATACCATAACTAGTGGTTTCTTGGGCGGTTTCTGTTAGAAATGCCTTAATAATAGGCGTTAACAAGGCTAGCTTAGACTCTGCTAGTTGTTTAGCACCTTCGTCTTGATTGGCCTGTGTTATATCAACCAACTTCATTGCATACACAGCTAATGCTCTATTACCTTCTGCGAAAGCTTTTTGAGTCAACAACATACGGCGCACATCAGGATGGTTAATAATGGGATCAGCTGGGCCGTCAGGGTTTTTAACACCTGTCATGGCTCTGAACTGCAAGCGGTCTTTAGCATAAGCTAAAGCGCCTTGAAATGCGGCTTCAGATGCTGACAAACCTTCTAAGCCTGTACCAATTCGTGCAGTGTTCATAAAGGTGAACATGCAATTAAGACCACGGTTTTCAGTGCCTACCAAATAACCCTTAGCATCATCAAAATTGATCACACAAGTTGCTGAACCTTTGATACCCATTTTGTGTTCAATCGAACCACAAGTTACGCCGTTTCTGTCTAACTTTTCACCTTCAGCACCGGCATGAAATTTAGGCACCACAAATAATGAAATACCCCTAGTCCCACTAGGTGCATCTGGCAAACGGGCAATCACTATATGCACAATATTTTCAGACATATCATGCTCACCTGCCGAGATGAAGATTTTGGTGCCAGTCAAGCTGTAGCTGCCATCATCATTAGGTTCAGCTTTACATTTCAGCATGCCCAAGTCTGATCCACAATGAGATTCAGTCAAACACATAGTGCCTGTCCATTGACCGCCAATAAGGTTATTCAAAAACATTTTTTGTTGTTCAGCAGTACCGTGCTCTTTTAAGGTTTCGATACAACCTTGACTGAGCCCCGGATACATAGCCCAAGAGTGATTTGCCGAAGAATTCCACTCTGCCATTACACTGCTTAAAGAATAAGGTAAATTTTGTCCACCCAGTTCTTCTGGATGAGTCATAGCTGTCCAGCCGCCATCAACATATTGTTGGTAAGCTTCTTTAAAACCTGTTGGTGTAGTCACGACACCGTCTTCCCATTTACAGCCTTCTTCATCACCGTTGGCGTTGATTGGCGCTAAAACATTTTCTGCAAATTTAGCCGCCTCTGAAAAAATGGCTTCAACCATATCAGGTGTGGCATCTGTAAAGCCCAAATCGGCATAATGTTTTTCAAAACCTAATAATTCGTGCATCACGAATAAGGCTTCTTTCTGTGGGGCTTTAAAATATTGCATAACTTACCTCTTAAATTTCTTTCTTATCTTTTGCTTCTTGAGCGCTCGTAGCTCATGGCTCGAAACCCGTAGCTGGCGCTTAGTAAACTTCAAATAAACCTGCTGCCCCCATACCGCCGCCAATACACATAGTACAAACCACGTATTTAGCACCGCGACGTTTACCTTCAATCAAAGCGTGACCAACCATACGCGCGCCGCTCATTCCGTAAGGATGACCTACAGAAATAGCGCCACCATTTACATTTAAAATATTGTCGTCTATGCCTAACTTGTCACGGCAATATAATACTTGTACGGCAAACGCTTCGTTTAGCTCCCACAATCCAATATCATTCATGCTTAAACCATGTTGCTTAAGCAATTTAGGAATAGCGAAAACGGGGCCAATACCCATTTCATCAGGTTCACAGCCCGCCACAGCAATACCGCGATAAGCCCCTAATGGTGTTAAGTTTTGTTGTTCAGCTAACTTACTGCTCATTAATACACTGGCAGACGCGCCGTCAGATAACTGACTAGCATTACCTGCAGTAATACAACCACCCTCGATAACAGGCTTTAAACTTTGCAGACCTTCTAAGGTCGTTTCCGCGCGGTTGCCTTCATCTTTATTCAAAGTGACTTCTTGGAAGCTCTCTACTTTAGTTTCGCGATCAACGATCACTTTGGTCGCAGTTAACGGCACAATTTCATCATCAAATTTGCCTGCAACCTGCGCCGCAGCTGTGCGCATTTGACTGCGACAAGCATATTCATCTTGTACATCACGATTAATACCGTAACGAGCAGCCACCACTTCAGCCGTTTGTAACATAGGCATATAAATGTTTTTGTGCATTTTAGCCAAGGCTGGATCAACCATACGATGAGTATTCATCGCCTTGTTTTGCACTAAACTAATTGAATCAAGTCCACCAGCAACCATCACGGGTACGTTATCGGTAATAATATGTTTTGCTGCCGTAGCAATCGCGTACATACCTGAGCTACATTGACGGTCAAGGGTCATACCTGATACTGACGTGGGTAAACCTCCGGCTAGTGCTGCAAGACGGCCAATGTTCATACCGCCACTGCCTTGAGTTAGTGCACTGCCCATGATTACGTCATCTACGCTGGCTGGATCAATACCAGACTTTCTTACCGCTTCACGGATAGCATGGCCACCTAAACTTGGTGCTTCCAAGTTATTAAAGGCGCCTTTATAAGCACGGCCGATGGGTGTTCTAGCGGTTGATACAATGACTGCTTCTTTCATAAGATCCTCTTTAAAATGTTTTTAATTTGTTTGTAATATGGTTAACGCTGACAACTATAGGTCAGAGAATCGTTTACCTTGTTCTGCTAATTTTTTCAATAGTGGGGCGGGTTCAAACCAATTTTCACCGTGTTCACCTAACTCATCGCGATATTTACACATAGCGTCATACACAGTTTTCAAACCAATTTCATCTGCGTACTGCATAGGGCCGCCGCGATAAACGGGGAAACCATAGCCATATACATAAATCACGTCTATATCGCTAGATTTGGCTGCAATGCCTTCTTCTAAGATCAAGGCACCTTCGTTGATCATGGGGAAAATAATCCGCTCGATAATTTCTTGATCGCTAATATCACGTTGTGTCACACCTAAACGATCCGCTTCCTGCTTGGCCAACTCAAGAACACTTGGATCAGGAATGGGTTTGCGGCTACCCGCTTCGTACAAGTACACACCTTTACCGACTTTTAATCCGACTCTGCCCTGCTCTACTAGCTTGTCAGCTAAGATGCAGTAAGTTGGATCATGTTTAATAAATTCGCGGCGTGAACCACGTACAAAGGCACCGATATCCTGACCAGCCATATCACCCATAGTGAAAGGTCCCATAGGCAAACCAAAGTCGTAAATTACTTTATCGATATGTTCTGGTGTGCCACCTTCAAGCATCATGCGATTCGCTTCACGGCCATATGTTTCAATCATGCGGTTACCGACAAAACCAAAACAAACACCCACCAATACCGCGACCTTGTTGATCTTCTTAGCCATTTTCATGGTGGTTTTAATCACTTCAGGTGATGTTTTGCTGGTTTTGACTACTTCTAGCAACTTCATTACGTTGGCAGGACTAAAGAAGTGCAAACCAATCACATCTTCTGGTCTTTTGGTCGCTTCCGCGATTTCATCAATGTCTAAAGTAGAAGTATTAGAGGCTAAAATAGCGCCAGGTTTACACACTGCATCTAAGGCCTTGAAGACCTCTTGTTTAACTGACATTTTTTCAAATACTGCTTCAATCACCAGATCAACATCGCTTAAGGCAAGGTATTCCGTTGAGCCCGTTAACAAGGTCATTCTGTCTTCGACTTGCTCGGCAGTGAGTTTGCCTTTTTTCGCTGAGCTTTCGTAATTTTTACGAATTAGCGCCAAACCTTTATCTAAAGCGTCTTGTTTAAGCTCAAGCAGTGTCACAGGAATACCTGCGTTGGCAAAGTTCATAGCAATGCCGCCGCCCATAGTGCCTGCGCCAATAATACCGACTTTTTTGATATCTCTTACTGGTGTTTCTTTATCAAAATCTTTGACGTGAGATGCAGCACGTTCAGCGAAGAAAAAATGCTGCTGCGCTCGCGCTTCTTTGGAGCGCATACATTCCATAAACAACTCACCTTCGCGGACTAGACCTTGGGCAAAAGGTAACTCAACAGCCGCTTCGACCGCTTGAATACAACGTTCTGGTGCAAAAAACCCTCTAGCTTTGGTTGCTAAACCTTGGCGATACTGGGCAAATAATTCTTTTGGAGCAGTACTAGCATCAATTTGCAGATCACAGGTTTTGCGTACTTTGCTACCATCAGCAATCACTTTTTCGCAAAATGCCAAGGCATTACTGAGCAATGTTTCTGGACTATCGACTACAACATCAAACACCCCAGGTAACTTCTTAGCGGCAACAGGGCGACCAGAAACAATCATATCCAGCGCTTGCTGAACACCCGCTAACCTTGGCAAACGTTGTGTGCCCCCGGCTCCTGGCAAAATACCTAAATTCACTTCAGGTAAGCCCACTTTATTAGATGCAAACGTCACTCTGTAATGGCAAGACAAAGCAACTTCCAAACCACCACCAAATGCAGGGCCATTTAAAACAGCAACAACTGGCTTAGATGAATTTTCAATGACCTCTAACACTGCAGGCAAGTTAGGCTCTAAATCGCCTCCTGAAAATTCGCTGATATCAGCTCCGCCAGAGAACAAGTTTTGTTAACTATGACTTCAACTGACTCATCAGCAATAGCCGCATTTAAATGTTCGATTAGTCCGACACGTACAGATTTAGACAACGCATTAACAGGGGGATTTTGCATCCATAAGGCCGCAATCTTATTGGCAGATGGAGTTTCAATTATTTTATAGCTTACCGCGTCACGAGTGACGGCTTGTGATTCGACTTGACTCATGTAGACCTCTTATCAACTTAATATTTATCAGCGGATACTAGGCGACCCTTCCCAATCATTCTAATTTATTGGTTTTATACTACAGAATAAACAGGCTTTATTGGCATAGGTAAACCGAGAGGCTGAATTATATATTCATCAAATAGATAACCTTGCATTAGTCTGTGCAAGTTGACTTTTGATGGCACTTTTGATGTTCTATACCCAAAATCATTGGAACTGCATGGCGGCGGCAAACGAATGAGACCCCATGAGCTTAGTCCGCTAAGTGATTGAGGCGAATGAGTGCAGCCAACAAACAGGCAGTTCCAAGGATGACGGGTATATACCCGTACCACAATTATTTTACATATTCATTACATTGAGAGGCGAGCATTGAAATTTTTGACCACCCCTGAACATTGTTTCGAACAAATAACAGACTTTGATTACACCCCTCATTTTTTGCAAGTTGATGATAATGAGGGCGGTTCACTAAAGCTTCACTATATAGATGAAGGTGTAAAGGATGCCAATGTTGTCTTAATGCTGCATGGCGAACCTAGTTGGGCATACTTATATCGCAAGATGATAGACCCAGTTGTCGCAGCAGGTTATCGAGTCATAGCGCCTGATTTAATTGGCTTTGGTAAATCAGATAAACCCACTGAGCGCAGTGACTATACCTATCAACGACATCTTGATTGGGTGCGCCAAGTTGTCATTCAATTAAACCTAAAAGATGTAACCTTAGTTTGTCAAGATTGGGGCGGATTATTGGGCTTACGCTTAGTTGCTGAGCATCCTGATTTGTTTGCTCGGGTTTTGGCAGCTAACACTATGCTGCCTACTGGCGATCATGCAGCTAGCGAAGAGTTCTTGAATTGGCAAACTTTTTCGCAACAAGTAGAGGTGTTTCCGGTAGCTGGCATTATTAAAGGTGGCACTGTTACGCCTCTTAGTCCTGATGTGTTGGCCGCTTATGACGCACCTTTTCCTGATGAAACGTATAAAGCAGGTGTAAGGCAGTTTCCTCTGCTGGTGCCGGCAACACCAGATAACCCTGCAAGCGAAGCCAACAGGCTAGCTTGGCAAATACTGCAACAATTCAACAAACCTTTTATCACCGCCTTCAGCGATTCTGATCCTGTTACGGCAGGCGGTGACAAAATCATGCAAAAGCTTATTCCCGGTTG
>QIJM01000310.1 GCA_003232445.1 Paraglaciecola arctica | reverse complement strand
CAAATTACTGCCGAAAAGTTAGCGACGAGTTATAATAATTACTACGAATTTACGACCAATAAACGTATGGTTAAACATTTGAGTCAGGCTCTTGATACCTCTAATTGGCAATTAGAAATAAATGGGTTAGTGGAAACACCGATTACACTAAACATGCAAGATTTGAGCGCATTCAATCGGGTTAACAGGGTATACCGTTTGCGGTGTGTGGAAGGTTGGTCTGCAGTTATTCCCTGGCAAGGACTGGAATTAAGAGAGCTATTGTCAAAGGTTAAACCTTTAGAAAGCGCAAAGTTTGTTAAGTTTACTGGACACTACGATCCCAAAATTATGATTGGTCAGCGAAAGCAAAGTCTCCCATGGCCTTACGTTGAAGGCTTGAGATTAGATGAAGCGCTCCACCCACTGACTATAATAGCAACCGGTATGTATAATAAACCACTGCCTAACCAAAATGGCGCGCCGCTGCGTTTGGTTGTTCCATGGAAGTACGGCTATAAAAGTATCAAAGCTATCACCCAAATCACCTTGACCGATCAGCAACCTGTATCTTCTTGGCAACAACAAGTGCCCAGTGAATACGGTTTTTATGGGAACGTTAACCCTAATGTTGCTCACCCAAGATGGAGTCAACGTCGAGAAGTTAGGTTGGGGGAAGTCAAAAAAATAAAGACCCAATTACTCAATGGTTATGCGGCTGAGTTAACCAGCCTGTATGAATCTGATGTATTAAATGAATTGATTTAGCTTTGTTGGTACTCACACTCAACACACATCGTAAAGTGCTCAATAAGCTACTATGGCTATTTAGCCTTGGCCCCAGTGCTTATATTGTTATTAGTTTGGTCAGAGATGACATGACAGCCAACCCTTTTGAATTTTTGACCCAACAAACGGGGCATTGGGCGATGGTATTTTTTATGTTGTCTTTTGCTATTACTCCTTTGCGGAGATGGTTGCGTTTTTGGGCCAGTTTCAGGAAATGGACCTTTGGTAAACGCTTAGCGGATTGGAATTTTCTTGTCTACAATCGTCGTTTATTGGGTCTATGTTGTTTTTATTATGCCAGCATGCATTTATATATTTATTTGTACTACGAACTTGGTTTTGATTGGGGTGAACTTTATTTTGAAATTACCGAGAGGGTTTTCATTTCTTTAGGCTTGGTTGGCTGGTTGCTGTTGCTGCTTTTAGCTCTCACGTCCCCTGATGCCATGCAAAAAAAATTAAAAAAGAATTGGCGAAGGATCCATAAATTAGTGTACTGGGTTGTGCCTATACTTTTAGGTCATCTGATACTTGAAGCAAAATTTATGCAATGGTATCTCTGGGTTTACTTGTTTTTGCTGATTACTTTGTCCTTACATCGACTGGCTGTACGTTATCTCCCTGCTCTACAAAACATGGCTGACAATGGCATGATAGCATTTCGAAAAAATCAATAAGCCAAGGCTGGATTAAAATTATCAGTAAGTACTTAACTCAAGTTAGTCGCTTATCAGCGGATGGCTTACTCTTTAATTGATCTTGTGGATCAGTTATCAGTTGTTGTTGACAGTAAAGCCCTAATTTAATTAGATTTCACTCTGCATAAATCAGGCCTCCGGCACAGATCCGTATGGGCGCTACTAACTTCCAATGGCTCATCATTAAAGAATAAAGCGACTTAAGTCTTCGTTGTCTACCAACTTTTCTAAATGGTCGTTGACGTATTTGGCATCGACTATTAACGATTCGCCACTTTTTTCAGAGGCATCGTAAGATATATCTTCCATCAGTTTCTCCATAACCGTATGCAAACGTCTGGCACCGATGTTTTCGGTACGTTCATTTACTTGCCATGCAGCGTGAGCAATACGTTCTATGCCTTCTTCAGTAAAGGATATATCTACACCTTCAGTTTTGAGCAAAGCAATATATTGCTCGGTAAGCGATGCGTTTGGCTCAGTCAGAATACGCACGAAATCGTGAGCAGTCAGCGCGGCCAGCTCAACCCGGATTGGCAAACGGCCTTGTAGCTCTGGGATTAGATCTGAAGGTTTGCACATTTGAAATGCGCCTGAGGCGATAAACAATATATGATCTGTTTTCACTGTGCCATGTTTGGTTGACACGGTTGAGCCTTCAACTAAAGGCAATAAGTCACGTTGCACGCCTTCACGGGATACGTCTCCGCCGCTGGTTGAGCCTTCGCGCTTACAAATTTTGTCAATTTCATCAAGAAATACTATGCCATTTTGTTCGAGGGAATCGATGGCGCTTTGTTTTAAGTCCTCATGATTAACCAATTTTCCGGCTTCTTCTTCTATCAATAACTTAAAAGCTTCTTTAACTTTTAGCTTCTTCTTTTTCTTTTGACTACCAGACAAGTTTTGAAACATGCCTTGCAGTTGATTGGTCATTTCTTCCATGCCGGGAGGGGCCATAATTTCTACGCCCACTTGAGGGGCGGCCACGTCTAGTTCGATTTCTTTATCGTCTAGTTGACCTTCGCGGAGTTTTTTACGGAAAACTTGCCTAGTGCCTTTGTCTTGAGGCGCTTCCTTTTCACCAAAAGCATTTTCAGGAGGAGGTAATAAGGCGTCTAAAATGCGCTCTTCAGCTGCTTCTTCGGCACGGAATTTTACTTTTCCTGTGGCTTGTTCTTTGGTCATTTTCATTGCGATGTCAGCCAAGTCGCGGATAATGGTTTCTACTTCTTTACCCACATAACCCACTTCAGTGAATTTAGTGGCTTCCACTTTAATAAAAGGGGCATTGGCTAATCTAGCTAAACGTCTGGCAATTTCAGTTTTACCCACACCAGTTGGGCCAATCATTAGAATGTTTTTGGGCGTGACCTCTTGACGTAGTTCAGGTTCAAGCTGCATTCTGCGCCAGCGATTACGTAGTGCAATAGAGACAGCCCTTTTAGCATCTTGTTGACCGATAATATGACTGTCCAATTCGTGGACGATTTCTCTTGGGGTCATTTCTGACATAAATAAAACCTTTTAATCTGGGTAATCGACCGGCAAAAAATAAACACAATGCCAGTCAGGAAAATGTATTTAGCCTAGGTGTTTAATAATCAATAGTCTCAATAGTCTGGCTATGGTTAGTAAATACGCAAATATTGCCTGCTATAGTTAAGCTTTTCTCGGCAATTCCTTGGGCTGATAATTCGGTATTTTCCAGCAAAGCCATAGCGGCTGATTGCGCAAAGTTACCACCAGAGCCTATGGCAATTAGGTCATTTTCTGGCTGCACTACGTCACCGTTGCCGGTAATGATAAATGATGCTGTTTCATCTGCGACCGCCAGTAAAGCTTCAAGCTTGCGTAACATACGATCGGTGCGCCAGTCTTTGGCTAGTTCAACGGCTGCGCGGGTTAGGTTGCCTTGATGGACTTCAAGCTTAGATTCAAAACGTTCAAACAAGGTAAACGCATCAGCTGTACTGCCAGCAAATCCAGCTAGCACTTTGTTGTTGTATAGGCGACGGACTTTTTTGGCGTTGCCTTTCATTACCGTATTGCCAAGTGAAACTTGACCATCACCGGCTATTACTACTTGATTATTGCGGCGTACAGATACAATGGTAGTCACGAAAATTCCTTCAGTGTCCAAGGACAACCAGATGAGTTTACACAAAGGTTGTCAGGGCTAAAAGTGGGCTATGAGCTTTCAATTTTTAGAAAGCTACGCCAGATGGACTAGATGTGGGGAGCGTTATCATTTTTTCAAGCCGCCTTAAAGCCTAGCCGCTTGAAATTATCAGTAATTACAAATTCCAGTTCCAAATCTTACAGCCGTTAATTTTTGCACGTTGCAATGTGTGGCGGTCTTTTTCGGCTATACGTTTACTGTCATAAGGGCCAAGGATAACTCGGTACCACAGTCCTGACGAACCTTTACTTGATCTCACTTGTGCTTCTAAACCTTGGAAGGCAATGTTTGCTTTAAGCTCTTGAGCTTGTCTATTCTTTCTAAATGACCCGCACTGCATTAGACGGCGTACTGTGGGTTGGTCTTGCTCTTTTTGTTCAATTTCGACTGTGTATTCTGGCAAACTTTTAATGAATTCCCATTCTTCTTCGGGGATGTCAGGCAATGTATCTTCTTCGCTTTGAGCTTGTTCAGCACTCGCTTCACCGTCAGACGTGTTTTCAGGCGCGGTACCCTTAATGCTCCACAAAAAATAGACAAATACCGCTACCAATGTAAGGGTGATGACAATCCGCAACCAAGGTAGTGACGGTTTGGACGGAGGCGGAGCTTGTTTTTTGCTGCGGCCACGAGCCACGTAATCTTTGTGCGCCATGCTATAGAAAGTACTGCTTAGAAATAAGGGGCATGATTCTACCTCGGATCACAGGATCCTCAATCAGAATTTTCATTATTAATGTTGTATTCAACTGAAATCCTGTGGATCGATATCTAACGACCAGCGGATCTTATTCGCCAAATTTAGCGTTTCAATCTGTTTAATCTGTTGCCCAATGGCCTTTTGTAAGGTGCTGCGCTGCGGGCTTTGTAATAACAATTGCATCCGATATTGGCCTTGACGTTTTTCCATCAAGGCAGGAATAGGGCCCACGCAATCCACACTGCCAATAGCGCTAAATAGTTGGGCAATTTGTTGTAAAAAATCAAAAGCGTCGCGGGCACTTAATGCCTGTGCTTTGAACAATGCCTGAAAAGTATAGGGCGGCAAATTGGCGTGTTGTCTCTCTAACAAAGCATACTGAGCAAAATGTGCGTAGCCGTTATTGATTAAGTCTTGTAACAAAGGATGACCAGGATCGTGCGTTTGTAGCCACATTTCACCGGGTTTCTCTGCACGCCCTGCACGCCCTGCGAGTTGCGTGATAAGTTGAGCCAAATGTTCTGCTGCACGATAGTCTGCACTAAACAGCGCTCCGTCAACATCAAGAATAAGCACCAGTGTGACATTTGGGAAGTGGTGACCTTTAGACAAAATTTGTGTGCCAATTAAGATTTGATGCTCGTTATTGTTGATGCTACTGAGCATGTTATCCAGCTTATTTTTGCCTCTAGCGCTATCACTGTCTATTCGAATACTGCTGTATTGTGGAAAATAACTAGCGAGTCCTTGTTCCAATTGTTCTGTGCCGACACCCATAGAGGTCAGCTCATTAGATTGGCATTGTTGGCAACTCTTAGGGATCGACTTGGCACTACCACAATGATGGCACTGCAATTTATACAGCTGTTTGTGCACTGTAAACGGTTTGTCACATCGTTTACAGTGCTCAACAAAACCACACTGATGGCACACTAGGGCAGGTGCATAACCTCTACGGTTGATAAACAGCATTACCTGA